>JAQWSU010000033.1 GCA_029243025.1 Pirellulaceae bacterium
CGCAGTTTTAATCTCGCAGTTTTAATCTCGCAGTTTTAATCTCGCAGTTTTAATCTCGCAGTTTTAATCTCGCAGTTTTAATCTCGCAGTTTTAATCTCGCAGTTTTAATCTCGCAGTGGAGAGCTGACAATGAAAGAAAAGACTACACGACGACACTTTCTGCGTAAGTCAACGGAAACAGCTGCGGTAGCGGCAGCCGTATCCACTTTGGGGGGAGTGCAAACGGCGGCCGCAGCTGAGAAAGAAAAAATAACTCTGGGGATTGTCGGCTGTGGTGGCATCATGGGCCACCATGTGTCAGGACTCGTCTCTCGCAATGAAGATGTCTCCTTCGCTTGGCTGTGCGACGTTGATCCGGGGCAAATGGAGCGAATGTCAGGCAGGGTAGCTGGATTCCAGCCTCAACAGCCAAAGCGAACGTCCCGTTACGAGGATGTGATACGCGATAAGAATGTCGATGCAATCATTATTGCCACGCCCCATCATTGGCATGCGCCGATTGCATTGGATGCGATGTCAGAAGGCAAAGATGTCTATATCGAGAAACCGATTTCCCACGTTTATAACGAAGGGCATGCCATTATTAAGGCGGCCAAAAAGTATGGGCGCGTCGTTCAACAAGGCAGTCAAATGCGAAGCAGTCCTGTCACGGCCAAAGCTGAAAAGTTGCTGCGTGATGGTGCAATCGGCGAAGTCAAGGTTGCGAAGGCGTGGACCGCAGAAACGCGACAAGTTACCAAGCCGATCGCTGATAGTGAGACGCCTGCTGGTGTTGATTACGATCGATGGCTCGGTCCCGCGCCCAAGCGGCCCTTCAATCGGCACCGTTTTCACGGGTCCTGGCGTATGTATCGAGATTATGGCAATGGTGAAATTGGCGATGATGGAATTCACGATCTTGACATGGCTTGTTGGGGCCTGGGCGTCGATACAGTTCCAAGTCAGATTACGGCACGAGGCAGTCGTATGATGTTACATGGTCACGCCAGCGAATATCCTGACAACATGGTGGTGTCTTATGAATATCCCGACGGGCGATTGCTCGTCTACGAGAATTATCCCTTTACTGCTTATGGGATACATGGCTTTGACAACGGAAATGTATTCTATGGCACCGAGGGTTATATGGTCTTTTCTCGCCGTGGTGCATTTAGTGTGTTCCAAGGCCCCAAGGGAACGCCCGGACCGACCGAAGGCAAAGAGCTTCGTGGCAAAAAAGGCTATGAAGAGCATATGGCCAACTTCTTGGATTCCGTGCGGACAAGAGATACCAAGACGCGGGCGGCGGCAGAGGTAGCCCACAACTCTTGTGCCTTGGTGCACTTCGGCGAAATCGCTTTTCGCACCCGCGGTCGCTTAGATTTTGACCATGCTGCACAGCAATTCGTTGACTGTGATGAGGCCAATAATATGTTGGCCAAGCATTATCGGGAACCTTATGGCTTAAACCAAGTTGTGAGTTAACAGGTAGGGGCGATCCTTGAGATGGAGAGCTCACCGTTGTACACAAATGGGAGTGTTGATGAGCAAAAATATATTGATTCAATTGGGACTGTTCGTTGCCTTATTGGTTGTGCTGAAATTTTTATTTCATTTGCATATAGCGATCATTGGTAGCGTCGTCATTACGGTGGTGCTCAGTCTGGTGCTGAGGATGTTTTCCTCACGATAAAAGGCGCTCACCAGTGAAGGTGAATGCAGTTCAGCGAGCAGTCCGTTAATTTGCCTGATCGCCATGTGGTCGCCAACATGAGTTTGTCGAGGATGACGAGATCTAGGAAACAAGGAAGTATTTGATGGCTAGAATGGACGGACTTCAGGATTCGACTGAAGCTCACATTGATCGTGCGTTCGCCCACCAACTCAAGCAGTTCGGGCAACAGCTGAAGCCGTACGAACTGTTCGCGAGGTGCCCCTCGATCTTTCGTGGTGTGGTTGGAATGTGGGGGGGGGGCTCGAGAGTGCTGGCTTGGTGAATCACGCACTGGTTGCGCTTGTCAATCGCCGTGTGGCCGAATTAAATGGCTGCGTCTTCTGACAGGATATCAACGCTGCCATTGGCAGTAAGCTCGGAGTCTCCGAAGCAAAGCTAATCGCCCTGTCCCAATATGAGTCGAGTGAGCTATTCCAGCAAAACGAAAAACTGGCCTTGGAATACGCCGATCGAATCACACGATCGGATCAGGATGTGAGTGATGAATTCTATGATCGTCTTAAGCGGGTTTTCAACGATGACGAGATTGTTGAGCTGACCGCGCATATCGCTTGGGAGAATTTTTCGAGTAAATTCAACCGAGCCCTCCGTGTTGAATCACAGCAGTTTTGGGAAACAACTCAGTCGTCATAAACGTCAATGTGGCGAATTTGGCCGCCAGGGCTGAAAGAACTGGAGGCGAATGTCGCAATAATCAGCTGACGGAATTCTCACAAAGAGTTTCTCGAGCTGCTGAAATTGAAACGTCCTGTCGTTGCCGATCGAGGAAGAAACTGACCTGCTCATATCCGCAACCTGCCAGTAAATCGAGGGCCACCAAGAAGCCGTCACCCACACGGGCCGGGATGTGGGCATCGGCGCCAATCACCACGGGGATTTCTCGGTCTCGCATTGCCTTGAGCATTTCTGGAAAGGGATTCATCTGGCGGATCGTTTTGTTGGCGCCCGACGTGTTCAGCTCCATGGCAATACCGGTGGCGGCAATCCGATCCAGAGCACGGCAGATGTCAGACATAATCGCCTGCGGATCCCAGCAACGCTGCGTATGGTTCTTAATCAGATCCGGATGAGAAATGCAGTCGAATAACTTCGTTTCCGCCGCCTGGGCTAACAGGGAGAAATAAGTGCGTTGGACCTCGCGCAGATCGTCCTGCCAATAAGTTTCCCGAAACTCGTCAATCTGCGGATGAACCGACCCGAGCACGTAATGGAAGTCGGCCGAGGCAATCTGCTGCTCGAGCCAGCTTTCGTAGCCCTCAAAGTAGTCGGCCTCAATCCCCAGTCGCACATCAACATGATCTTGGCAACTTTCGCGGGCACGAGCGACGAGGTCGACATATTCGTCGAATTCTTCCGGTGCCATTCGAACTCGTCGAGAAAATCCATCCGGCATCGGGTTGTGACAGGTGACTGTTAAGCCGGACAGTCCCCTTGCTGCTGCAACTTCGGCGTACTCTTCCGGTTCGCCGGATGCATGTTTGCACAGCGGGGTGTGCGAATGGGTTTCGTAAAGCATGCTTCAATCATAGAGGCAAAACAACTGTCAGGGTAGGTCAAGCCAATACTAATCAGGTTGGTTTGAGGATCGATGTAACGTTTGGGAGTTGTTGTTTACGGCGATGATTGGAGGGCTCAACAATCGGTTGCTTTGCTGTGCATTACGGTTTACCGCGGATGTTTTCTTCCCGCCCGATCTTGCTCTGCCCGCAAATATTGCAAAATGTAAGCGAGTTGACCGCAAAAAAAAAACCGCTCTCAACTTGGACGAACGGGGCTCATCTGTCTCAATTCGTTGACGTTAACCGAAACAAGGTCAGCGTCTGCTGAACAGTCTGAAAATCAATAATATCACCACGGCGCCTACCGTTGCTGTGATCAATTGTCCCAAGACACCACTTTCAAAAATGCCAATGGAACCCAAAAGGTAACCACCGACCACAGCACCGATAATGCCGAGGATGATGTCCGCGATGATGCCAAAACCACCGTTGCCAGTCAGCATGCCGGCAAAACAGCCCGCGAGTCCACCAATGATTAAAAACCAGATAATTTCCATCGAAATGCTCCTTGCACCCAACACTTTTTAGTAACTTTACTCTTATCATACCTCTTATTGGGGCGTCTGGCGGCAGGCCGTGGGAAGAGGGCTTGGTTTCTCGGCTGATTCGCGGATAATACGCTCGATTTTCTACCGATGGATTGAGCCTCTTCTGCGGAGAGGCTCGACGGCCAGCAGCATTGAACTGTTACGTGGAATCCAGGTCTGGGTAAAGGATGTTCGAATAACGCGGGCCCTTCGGGTGGATTTTGGCCCGAGATCGGATCACCTGCAACGATTGTTTTATCTGGGAAAGCGATTCGCGTTTGGTAGGATATAGAGCATCAGCATAGTGGTTTGATTCGGTTAAGCATCCTTCGGTGCCTGGGTCGATAGAGGTCTTACGCAATCGCAGCGTTGCAATCACCTCATGGTGATGATGAAACGAACTGCCTGCTGCCTTCCGGCAATGGAAGCAATGCGACCTGCCAACAATCGGACTCAGCTCTTTCATGGCGGAACGGTGTTTCGGGTCTGCGAAACTGGAGAATCGGTTACATGCGAGTGATCAATCTTTTGGCGGTCATGGCGATGGCGTCATCGATGGGCTGCGGCTCTTCGAGCCAAACGACGGTGGATAGTCAACGCTACCTATTGAGTGCTGAGCCGACCGGTGCGATTGGAATCATTGCTGCTCGAGAAGACACTGAAGACGGTGATACCCTCGTGATAGTTGGCAGGGTCGGCGGATCGAAGGATCCTTGGATTGACGGACGCGCGGCCTTCACCTTACTGGATGCAGCGGTAACGGTAGTTGGTGACGGCGAAGATTCGACAGAAAACGAGATGTGTCTGGCTGACTGTTGTGCATCGGAACGAATCGCTTGTACGGCGCTTGTAAAAGTCGTGGATGAAGCGGGTGCGTTGGTGCCGATCGACTCGCGGCTCTTGTTGGGACTCAATGATTCCGATCTTGTCGTTGTAGAAGGGATTGCCAAACGGGATGAGAGTGGGAATTTTGTGATGTTGGCCAACGGGGTCTACGTGCGCCGCTAACTTTTTGTGTAAGGCATGAACGCATGGTCCAGCGACGCCTTTTGCCTTGGGATTACGGCGTACGAAACCTCTTTCGCCGACCATCGCGTAGTGGTTTGACTTTGGTTGGCTTGACGATTGTCCTGCTATTGGTCCTCGTGGTGGTTGGATTTATACGCGGTCTGGAAGCTTCGCTGGCGGCGACTGGGAATCCCAACGTAGCCTTGGTGTACTCTCTCTCCTCAGCTGAAGACATTGAAAATTCAGCAATTCCTGCGAGGGTCGCAGGGCTGTTGACGGCGAGCGTCCGTGGCATCGGCCAGAGCTACGGAAGAGATCACGTCTCCCCCGAGCTCTATTTGGGGACGCGCATTACCACCGAAAATATCAGGAAACCCGGGATGGGGCTGGTCAGAGGCGTGACGATCAACGCGCCCCTGGTGCGGGACCAAGTTCAATTGGTCAAAGGCCACTGGCCGGAAGCTGGTGAGGTGATCGTTGGCCGATTAGTCCACTCGAAAATTGGCGCTGACCGCGACGACTTAGCAGTGGGTAGATCAATCGAGTTCGACGGAGCGAATTGGACCATCAGTGGTCGCTTTGTCGCGGCAGGATCCGCTTTCGAAGCGGAAGTGTGGGCCCCACTGGCTCAGTTGCAGACGACGCTTAAACGGCAGGATTTGAGTTTGGTTGCAGTGAGGATGCGCGATTCGAATGATTTGGCCGACGTTGATCTGTTTTGTCGAGAACGGGTTGATCTGGAGCTTAAATCGGTTGCGGAAAGTGAATATTATGCAGCGTTGCAAACTCACTATCGCCCCGTGAGAATGCTAGGCTGGATGGTCGTCGTGTTAATTTCGGGCTCGGGTGTGTTTGCTGGGCTAAATACCATGTATGGTGCCGTCGTCGGACGCGTTCGCGAGTTAGCTACCTTACAGGCGATGGGCTTTCGTCGTCGTGCCATTCTCCTGACACTGGTCCAAGAGGCCACGTTGCTGGCCTGTGCCGGAGCCTTGGCCGCCAGCACCATTGGGCTGGTCTTCATCGACGGACTTGCCGTACGGTTCACGATGGGGGCCTTCATGCTTGAAATCGATAGTTTGGCCATCGCAATCGCCTGTGGCGTTGCCTTGTTGCTTGGAATGCTGGGGGCTTTGCCTGCGGCGATCAAAGCCATGAGATTACCTGTCGTGGAAGCCATTCGAGCCGTCTAATTGGTAACGAAGGCGATGCAAAGATTTAATTTATGAATGACTCACGGAAGCTTGATTTGAAGCAACTAATCGTCGATCGAAAGGATTCCGACGGAAAGAAGTTGCTGCGCATCAACCCGACCTGGTGGACGCGATATGTGTTACCTGCGTTGGTCTTGCTTGCGTTCGGAACATTGTTTCTTTGGTCGGCTCGTCATTCCTTAATGCCCGCCGTTGATGTTTCCATCGTGCCGGTCGTCGTCAGTCGTGTTGAGGTAAAGCAGGAGGGTGCGACCCTTTTTCAAGCTGCTGGGTGGATCGAACCTCGCCCCACCCCCGTGATCGTGTCGGCACAGGCATCGGGAGTCATCGATCAAATTCTGGTCGTCGAAGGCCAGCGTGTGACGAAAGATCAAGCCTTAGCGATGTTGATCGACACCGACGCCAAGTTGGCTGTCTCCGAGGCGATTGCCAATCACGATCTGCAAAAAGCCGAAGTTCTGCGCGCCCAGGCCATTTTGGTCGCCGCGCAACAGAATCACGCAAATCCACTCGACCTGCGTGCGGATCTGGCAGAAGCTCAAATAATATTAGCCAAAACCGAAACCGAATTAAGTGACCTTGGCTTTCAGCTGCAAACGGCAAAGAACAATCGTGATCTGGCAGAGGCTAATTTGGCTGGAAAACGGCAGGCCGGTGATGCAATCTCAGGAAGGGCTTTGCGCGAAGCGGACGCTCTCTTTTTCTCGGCTCTCGGTAAGTACAACGAACTGGTCGCCCGTCAACCGCGACTCGAAACGCAGTTGAGCTCTGTGCGAGATCGCCGCGACGCGCTTGCCGAAAAGCTTTCGTTGAAAACAGAAGAACAACGCAGCTTGGCAATTGCCAACGCCAGTTTGGCAGCCAGTCAAGCACGTTTGCGACAAAAGAAATTGGCGGTCGAGGCGGCCAACTTGCAACTGGAACGAATGGTCGTCAAATCACCCATTCATGGCTTCGTTCTCAGTCTCGAATCCCGACCGGGTGAAAGATTGTCTGGGCTCAATCCTCATTCCGCCCAAGGTTCGAGCGCTGTGGCGAGTCTTTATGATCCGAATAATTTGCAGGTTCGAGTTGACGTGCGACTTGAGGATGTGCCACAGGTGCAACTTGGGCAACCTGTTTCAATCCAAACCGTAGCGGCCAGTCAGCGGTTTGTTGGAGAGGTGTTAGCAGTCACAACGAAGGCCGACATTCAAAAGAACACGCTCCAGGTCAAGATTGCGATTAGCTCACCACCGGAAGTGATCAAACCGGAAATGTTGGCCAAAGTGACATTCCTTGCGCCGCCCTCCCCCTTCGAAGTGGAAGATCAACTGAGTTCGCCATTACGTGTTTATGTGCCACAACCACTCGTAATCAAGAATGCCGGACAAACGAGTATTTGGCTTGCGGATATCACCCAACAAGTGGCGGTGCTCAAAAATATCACTTTGGGGAGTCAGGACTTTGGTGGTGCCCTTGTAGAAGTCACCGAAGGACTCTCAGCCACGGACAAGCTGATCGTCAACGGCCAGCAAAAGCTGGTAAATGGGAAACGCATTCGGGTGTCATCCGCCAACGCTAATTCGGGTGGTGCGGTCGCATATCAAGCCCGTGCGACTGCATCGTTAAAAAAGTGATAACGAAAGGGAGTTTTTGATGTCGCTGGTGAATGTGATTAACGTCACCAAAGAGTACGCAAATGGCGACGAGGCGATTCGTCCGCTGGACGGAGTTTCGCTTTCGATTGCGAAAGGGGACTTTGCATCTCTCATGGGGGCTAGCGGAAGCGGAAAAAGCACGCTGCTCAATTTGATCGCCGGTATCGACCAGGCAAACTCAGGTCAGATTATTGTGGAGGGGACAGATATTACCGAATTGTCTCGAGGTGATTTGGCGGATTGGAGGGCCTCGCACATTGGTTATATCTTTCAGACCCATAACTTGATTCCCGTGTTGACGGCGTATGAAAATATCGAGTTGCCGTTGTTGCTGCTTTCGATGAGTAACTCGGAACGGAGGAAGCGAGTCGACGTGGCACTCCAGGCCGTGGATCTAACCTCCCGTGCTTCCCATTACCCGCGGCAAATGTCGGGAGGGCAGGAGCAGCGAGTCGGTATTGCCAGAGCGATTGTCGCCAATCCAACAATCGTGGTTGCCGATGAACCAACTGGAAGTTTGGACGATGAGACCACCGAGCAAATCCTTGTTTTGCTTGAACGAGTAAACCGTGAGTTGGGTATGACGTTGTTGTTGGTGACCCATGATAGTGAGGCCGGCTCACGTGCAGATCGTCAGATACGTCTAGAACGTGGGCGACTCTTCGAAGATGGGAAGCGAACCGTTGTTGGACAGGGAGTGGCTTGACGTGTTCCGTTTCACACCCTACCTCATTAAAGGTCTCTGGCGACATCGCACGCGCACGCTGCTTACGGTCAGCGGTACGGCCGTCGCACTGCTCGTGTTCTGTTTCGTCGGATCCGTTCAACAAGGGTTGAATGCACTCACGAAAGGGAGCGAAGCGGGACGCACGTTAGTGGTTTTTCAAGAAAATCGCTTCTGTCCACAAAGCAGTCGGTTACCGCAAGATTACTCCAGTGAAGTAAAGCGAATCGCGGGTGTCACTGAAGTGATTCCCATTAAAGTGTTCACCAATAATTGCCGAGCAAGCTTAGATGCAATTGTTTTTCAGGGGCTCGCATCCGAACAACTTCGCCGTTGGCGTGAGTTGGATCTAGTTGCGGGAGATTGGAGCGAATTCGACCGGCACCAGGATGGTGCTGTGGTCGGTCAGGCCGTCGCTCTCCGTCGCGGATTGTCCGTGGGAGATAAATTTACCATTGGTGAAGTGTCCGTCGTTGTGGCGGGAATCTCTAAATCCAACGTTGCTGCGGAAAACAACGTTATCTACACGCACCTCGATTTCTTACAGCGAGCCCGAGGAGAAAATGACACGGGCACCGTGACACAATTCGAAGTGCGGCTTGATGAATCTGCTGATGCCGAGTTGGCAGCCAAACAAATCGACGTACTTTTTCACAGTGGCCCGATCGCTACCTCCACACGAACCAAAGGCATGTTTCAAGCGGATACCCTGGCTGACTTGGCCGAGTTAATTGGTTTTGTGCATTGGCTGGGATATGCATGTGTCGGACTTGTGTTGTCATTGGTGGCAACAACGACGGTCATGTCAGTTCAAGATCGAATTAAAGAACATGCTGTGTTGCAGACTCTTGGGGTACGACCTGCTGGCGTATTTCGATTGATTATTGCCGAAAGCATGCTCATGAGTACTTTGGGGGGATTGTTCGGTGTGCTGGTGAGCGGGCTCCTGCTAAGCGTCTCGCAAATGTCAGTTGCTGCGGAGGGCGTGACCATCGCTTTCCAGCCATCCATTTTTCTGGCGACTGAGGGACTCCTGATCGCCGTCGCAGTTGGATTGCTTGCCGGTATTACACCTGCTTGGCAGGCTGCTCATGCAGCAATCGTGCCCGCGTTACGTCATACCTAAGGTCAGGCCGTTAAGCTTTTCCTTCCGGTACGAACGATCTTCTGACGGACTGTCCCAGCCCAACTCCAGATTCAATGGTTGTAATGCGTTTGTTCCTCTTCTGTTTTTTGGGAACGGCGAGCATTAGAAAAAGGGCGCTCCTGCACCCTGGCAGAGAGTCATTCACCGCGGTCTCTCCCGGCGAGGAAACGAGAGGGAATCTCAATCCTCGATGGTGGCAAGACACCCTTGCAGAATCCGCGGCGGGTCGGAGTCTGTTGAGGGGCGAAAGGTGGATTATTCGCCCTGTCCCAGCCGCCAGGTCAACGAGTGTTCGGCTCGAATAAGCAGTTTTCCATCTTTCCTGTTCAACCTGAAGTTCCAGTGGATTGGCGGTGATGGGAGTTGTTGTTGGATTTGTACCGTTTGTCCGGAAGCTTCGGCTATTTCAATCGTATTATCCCCTGAATATAACGGGTCCTAGAGTAGCCTAACGTGCTGATATGGTTTACATTCTCGGAATATTTACATTTTCTTCATATCCCGCCGTGCTCGCTTCGACAGGAGATACAGACTTTGGAATCGAAAGACCTTTTAAAGCTTGTGTTTGAACTTGTGGGTGGTCTCGGAATTTTTCTGCTCGGCATGAAATACATGTCGGAGGGCATGCAAACCGTCGCGGGAAAAAGTTTGCGGAAGTTGATCAGCGCTGTCACGACAAATCGCTTTTTCGCGACGATCGTTGGGGTGATTGTCACTTGCGTGGTTCAATCCAGTTCGATCACGACCGTCATGGTCGTAGGATTTGTGAACAGTGGCCTCATGGAATTAACCCAGGCCATTGGAGTCATTTTGGGTGCCAATATTGGCACGACGATCACGGGTTGGATCCTAGTGCTTAAGATCGGCAAATATGGACTTCCCTTGTTGGGATTTGGTGCCTTTGGCTATTTGTTCTCAAAAGGCGATCGCTATCGTTATTGGGCGATGGTTTTTATGGGCGTCGGTATGGTCTTCTTTGGTCTTGAGCTAATGAAAGACGCCTGCGGTCTAATCAAAGACATGCCTGAATTCGAATTGTGGTTCCAACGTTTTCAAGCCAACAGTTATTTGGGTGTACTCCAATGTGCGCTGGCAGGTTGCATCTTGACGATGATGGTGCAATCCTCTTCCGCCACATTAGGCATTACCATTTCCCTCGCGTTTCAGGGCATTATCTCCTACGAAACGGCAGCGGCCTTGGTGTTGGGTGAAAATATTGGGACGACGATCACTGCAATCCTGGCTTCTCTTGGCGCAACGACCAATGCGCGTCGTGCGGCATATTTCCATGTAATCTTCAACATGATTGGTGTGTTATGGATCACTGCTCTCTTCCAGCCCTACATTGAATTAGTGCAATGGATTGTTGGTGAGGATGTCAGCAAAGCAGTCATGGTGAATGGTCAAGAGACATTCCCGAATACAACGATGGCGATTGCGGCAACGCACACAATCTTTAATGTTTCAAACACGTTTTTGTTTTTACCTTTCGTCCCCTTCTTCACTCGTTTGCTGACTCGATTGGTGCCGTCGAAGGAATTCAAGGAGCAACCCCATCTCACGGATCTCGATGTACGCATCCTAGAAACACCACCGTTGGCGATCGAACAATCCAGGCGAGAAATAGAAAAAATGGGGGCAAGCTGCGCGGAGATGTTAGATTGGCTGGCTCAGTTACTGCGAGATGACGATCCTGACCGATCCATGGGAGATCGATTGCAGCAGCGCGAAGACGAATTGGACACAGTGCATGACGAAATTGCCGCCTTTGTCACCAATCTGCTCTCAGCGAATGTGCCTCATTCGATCGCGGACGAAGGCCGACGACAATTACGCATGGCGGACGAGTATGAATCCGTAAGTGATTACGTTGCGAATCTCGACACGTTCGATCGGAAGCTTCGACGTGACGGACATCGCTTTACAGGCGAGCAGCGTGAAGGCCTGATCGCGATAAATGAACAGTTGATGGAATATCAGGCCAAAATCAACTCAGCACTGACCCAGGATAATCGCAACGTCGTTACGGAGACGGAGTCGTTGTCCAATCGGATCAAGGAAGAAGTGAAGCAACTGAGAAGGCGACACTTGGATCAAATTTCGTCCGGAGAGATCTCTCCACAGTTGACTGTTGCTTTTCTAGCGGCCCTGAACGCGTATTCGCGAGTGCGCGACCACATCAGTAACATCGCAGAGGCTGTGTGTGGCGAAAAATAAGTACTGCGTCTGGTGAGATCTTTGCCCGACGCAACTCGGCGTGGCTGCTTGACGCACCTTGTATCGTATTAGGTGGCGCCACGTGAGTACGATCTCGAAGGAAGTTGCGAATCTTCGGTTTTTGATTCTGTCGATTGGCAAATTGGCCGTCGAAATGGTCGATAAGGCTGTTGAAGCGTGTGATTCGAATCATCGATATGAATTAGTTCTGGAGGTTTTAAAAGCCGAATCTGCTTTAGATCGAATGCAACTGGCAATCGATTCGTAGGCCGTTCGCACGCTTACGGTTCATCGTCCCGTGGCCTCTGATTAGCGGTTTATGATCACGGGCTCCCGAATCGTTAGTGAGCTAGAACGGATTGGCGATCAAGCCAACAATCGCTGCGAGATTCTTCAATTTGCAGCGAGCAAAAACGTATTCGACATGGATGCCTAAGTCGAGCATCGTTGCGGAAATGTTGTCGGATGCTTGAGAAGCATTTAGCAAGAGTCATGTTTCGCTGGTAAGGGCAACAATCGCCTTAGATGATCTGGTCGATGTGCTGAATGATCCGATCACACAGGATCTTCTTAGTGATGAGCGGGTCCGCGATGCGATCGCGGGAGGAAATCGCATCGGCAGAGGGTTTATTCAGATGATTGTTGCGAGAGCCTTGGAACGAATTGCTGATCACGCAACGAATATCAGTGAAGAGGTTATCTACCTTGTCAAGGGCGAGGATATTCGTCACAACGATAGCGATGCGACAAAGCCTGATTGAGCCTTTCATGAGGCAGTTTTATCGGGTATCGCTTCGGCGTGATCTTTTTGTCAAAGCGTTACTGGCAAGATCATTTGGGCGGTAGTTGTAAGTCGGCAGTTGTTAGGCTCACATTCGCACCTTGTTGAGGTACCTTCAAATGCGAGGTCCAGAGAATCGCATTTACAATCGTTTTTCGAAACGCTTCGATCTGAAAGTTGCGATAGAAATGACCCAGAGTGGTCCCATAGGAACGACCGCCGTTGGGCCGCTGATACGCCCAACCCACAATCACATCTTCTTCTTTCGTGGTTACTTGCAGTAGCGGGGTTGCCCCGCGCATGACAGGTTTCAGATAGAACTCATCATGTAATTCATAGTCTTGCCAGCCACGACATATCGGGTGTTTTGCATCCAGTTGGTTGAGCTGGGACGATTCGGTGCTGAGGCCATAATTGGAAACCCAGAATCCACCAAGATATTCCCCCCAAGGTTTGCCGAGTCGATCGAGGTTTTTTTCATAAACGGAGGATGCCCAATGGATCGTCACCAAACCGACTCCATCTCGGAGCATCTGATGGACCTCATTCGCCCCAGGACCGTCGAGCAGGAACTCAGCTCCGGGTGATGAATAGAGCACAATTGTTTTGATGCCCTTCAATCGTTCGGGATCTTGGGGCCACCCCTGAGAAATGACGGTTTCGATTTGCCCCGTCTTTTGGAGGCATTTTGCCAGCAAGTTGGAGGTGTGCATGTACATGTGGGTGCCATGCGGGTGGTCAGGCTGCTTGCCCACCAGGAGCACTTTTGCTTTTTCGATTTCTGCCGCTGAAAGTTGATGCGAGAGGATTAGTCCCAGCATGGCTCCAAGAAGGATAAACAGAGAGTTCGAGGATTTCATGAAGTCTCCCGACACGAGGCTGTGTTGACCGTGTATGCTTACGATGGATGCTGCGACAACTGTTTTGACTACAGAATACAATTCCTAATGGTCAATTTCAATTAGCGGACGACCGCTGTTTGGTGATTATGATGCCCGCATTTGATGTCGAAGTTCAAGTTAGTCGCTTTTGGTCGAAAGCGTTGCAATCCGGTCGGATGCTCCGTGCCCTGAGGGGCAGCGCGTTTGCCCTGCTGGCGATCTTTTCGGGAACGGTCGCAGTCAGAGCCGATACAAATTTCGAGTCGAAAGTTGCCCCCTTGTTGATAAAACGCTGCGTCGAATGCCATCAGGGTCGCGAGCCGGCGGGAGGGCTGTCATTGACGACTCAGGCGGGATTAAAGAACGGTGGGGATTCAGGTGCTGTTATCGACCCCGAGAATGCAGATGAGAGTCACTTGTTACAGCGTGTTGTTGCAGGCGAGATGCCGCCCGAGCAGCAGGGCCGGGCAGAAAAATTGTCGGAGACAGAGATACGCATTCTGCAGAATTGGTTGCGCAGCGGTGCCGTCTGGCCAGACGAGCGAGAATTGGATTTCTTCGAACGCACGAATGATCAACGTGCGGGTCGTGATTGGTGGTCCCTCCAGCCAATTATCAAGCCGCCAGTCCCACAACTGCAAAAACATCCGCAACCCGAAAACCCGATCGACGCTTTTATTTTAGCGCGGTTGGAAGCAGAAGGTTTTTCACCGGCTCCTTCCGCTGATCGACGAACATTGATTCGGCGTGTCTACTTTGATCTGATCGGATTGCCTCCCTCATTACGTGAGGTGGACGATTTTCTGGAGGACAATTCTTCGACCGCCTGGGAAAGGTTGGTGGATCGTTTGCTCGCTACGCCACAATACGGTGAGCGCTGGGGGCGGTATTGGTTAGACCTGGCCCGATATGCCGATACGAGTGGCTATGAACGAGATCAGGAAAAGCTTTTTGCATGGCGTTATCGTGACTGGGTGGTGAACGCCTTCAACTCGGATATGCCCTACCGGCAATTCATTACCGAGCAGTTGGCGGGTGACGAGATTTCAGAGCGAAATGAGCAATCGGTTATTGCAACCGGATTCTTGCGGCTTGGCGCGTGGAATGACGAGCCCAATGATCCCGCTGACTATCACTACGAGCGGTTAGAAGATCTGGTGCATACGACGTCGTCTGCGTTTCTAGCACTCACTGTTAAATGCGCTCGTTGCCACGCCCATAAGTTCGACGCGATCAAGCAGGAAGATTATTATCGCATGGCCACCGCGTTTTGGCCCGGATTAGAGACAGGAGGCAAACGCGAACAGCTCGGTGGGCCAACCGCGGAAATACTCGGTTTTCCCAATGTGCTTGGTTGGACTGATTTGGACGCCCGCCCTGCTCCGTTATATCTCTTAAAAGACGGTGAGCGGTTGCAGCCCATGGAAGAAGTTATTCCTGCAACTCTTTCATCGATCCCTTCCTTGGAACGGCATTTTTTACCGCCCGAATCGACTTCCCGCACGACGGGGCGGCGTCTCCAGCTGGCTCAGTGGATTGCCGATCCGGAACACCCATTAGCGCCACGGGTATTGGTAAACCGTCTCTGGTTGCACCACTTTGGACAAGCGATTGTACGGACCCCGAATAACTTTGGATTTCTGGCTGATCCCCCCACTCACCCACGGTTGCTGGACTGGCTCGCCGCAGAATTCGTGGCAAATGGCGGGCGAATGAAGGCCATCCATCGACTTATTCTTACTTCCTCAACTTGGCAGCAATCGAGTCTGCCTCCCAACGCTCGTGAGCTAGAAAAGCGGGATCCGGCCAATCGGTGGCATGGGCGGGCCAACCGTCGAAGACACGATGCTGAAACCTTGCGAGACTCGTTGCTGGCGTCAAGCGGTGAACTCGATCTGACTCGTGGGGGGCCAGGGTTCAAACCGACGATAAGTTCGAACGCTCTGGAGGGTCTGTCTCGGAAGTCGAAGGCTTGGCAGGCTTCGGCACCGCATGAACAAAAACGTCGCAGTCTCTATCTGTATCTGAAACGAGGACTGTTGCCGCCCATGATGACCACATTTGACCTGTGTGATCCGACTCAATCGTGCGGTAAACGGGATATCACCACTGTCCCCACTCAGGCATTGGCTTTGCTTAATAATCGTTTTGTGCACGATCGCAGTCAAAACCTGGCATCGCGAATCACGAAACAAGCATCCGATGTTGATACCCAGATCGGTCTTGCGTGGACCCACGTCTTGTCCAGAAAACCTTCCGATCACGAATTTAAATTATCACGACGGCACTTGTTAACGCAGCAACGGATCTATTCGGTAAGTCACGATCAACAATCAAACAACGACTTGCACTCGCAATTATTGGCGAACGATCTGGTGTTACACCTGCAGGCCAATCAAGCAAACGTATCGAAGAGTTCAAATTCGCAGGTCGCCAAATGGGAAGATCTCTCAGCAGCGGCTCACCACGCGCACCAAGCTGCTGCGAATGCTCAGCCTGTTTTGGTGGAAAATGGATTTGGGAAATATCCGATCGTCAAATTTGACGGAACAAATGATTTCCTCCGCTTGGATGGCCAACTCCTCGATTCGACAACCTTCACCATCATCGGTGTGGTCAACGACGAGAAAGATCGAGGGCACCGGGAGATTCTTTCGAATTGGAATGGAGCGAAGGGGAACGCCACGAGTTCGCTATTCTTGGGACTGACCGAGACAAATACCGTGCGATTCACTGATCGTTTGCCCAATTTCGGTGTAGTCACGGCTCGGCGGGAGCCATTTATTCTTTCCGCTGTAAGCAGATCGGATGAGGTCGAAATGTTTCAGAACGGCCGCTTGCTCTCCACTGGCCCTGCCTTGAGCGATCGTCGACTCGACACCGCATGGGTAATCGGACAGCAAGGTAATATTAACGGCGAATTTTGGCAGGGTGGGATCGCTGAGCTGCTTGTTTTTCGGCGAGCGCTCACCTCCTCAGAACGTCGCCAAATTGAGCGAGGCTTAGCCGAACGCTACCAGCTGCCTTTGACGAACGCCGTTCGGTTCACGGCAAGGAGTCGCGCTGTCGCATCGTTATGTCATGTTTTGATGAATTCTAATGAGTTTATCTACATTGACTGATCGAGAACTGATTTTGAATTCCCCAAGCGTTATGTTGATAACTACGGACACCGTTATTCACAACTAAGAAGTGTGGAAGGCTCCATCGATGAGTCATAAGTCACCTTTTCCCTGTGGACAGTCTCGTCGCGAATTCATTTGGCAGATGGGGAACGGTTTTGCTGGCCTCGCCCTCGCCGATCTCTTGGCAACGGATGCCAGGTTCGCTCGAACGGCCGAAGGCGAAGACGAAGTGCGACAATTCAATCCGCTTCAAGCAAAACCGGCTCATTTTGCTCCGCGCGCCAAAGCGTGCATATTTTTGATGATGAACGGAGCTCCCTCGCAGGTAGACACCTTTGACTACAAACCCGAGTTGGAGAAATTTGCGGGGAAACAATTGCCGGCCGATAAAAAGTTTATCAATTCAGGTGGGCGTAGAATCGGCTATCTCACGCCGGCGTGGAGAAAGTTCCGACCTGGAGGTGAAAGTGGTCTGCTGGTGTCTGATTACTTTCCACAGGTTCGGAAGCATGCCGACAAATTATGTGTTTTGAATTCGTGTCACACCGACAGCCATGCCCACGGATCGGCACTGGTCGCCATGAATACAGGAAAGACACTCGTCGGGCGGCCGTCGCTGGGAAGTTGGGCCGTTTATGGTTTGGGGAGTGAGAACGAAAATCTACCCGGCTATGTCGTGATGCTTGATAAACGCGGTGGGCCGATCAGCGGCCAGCCAAACTGGGCCAGCGGTTTTATGCCGGGAACCTATTCTGGCACGTTGTTTCGGCCCGTGGGGGATCCCATTCTTGATTTGAAAGGTCCCTCGCATGTTTCGGACAGAGTGCAACGCGAACAGCTTGATCTTCTGGCAAAACTCAATGAGAAACATTTGGACGAACGCGCTGGCGGACGGGAGTTGGCGTCCCGAATTAATAGTTATGAATTAGCCTATCGGATGCAGTCAGCAACGCCCGAAGCGGTGGATCTAACGCAGGAAGCCCAAAACACGCTTGATATGTACGGCATTGGCCGAAAGCCTACCGACGAATATGGACGGAATTGTTTGATTGCAAGGCGTCTCGTAGAACGGGGCGTGCGTTTCATCCAGCTCTATTCAGGCGGTGGCCATCTGGAGGAAACCTGGGACGCCCATGCAGGCATTGAATCGAATCACGGGCAACACGCACCTGAGGTCGACCAACCCATTGCCGCATTGCTTGCTGACCTCGAACGTCGTTCGCTGCTTGACGAGACTCTGGTGGTCTGGGGTGGTGAGTTTGGGCGGATGCCTTTTAGTGAGGGGAAAGGTGCCCCAGGCCGTAATCACAATCCGTATGGATTTTCGATGTGGCTCGCGGGAGGTGGAGTCAAGGGCGGAATGAACTACGGCAGCACGGACGAAGTGGGTTTTGAGGCGGTCGAAAATAAAGTGCATCTGCATGATTTACACGCCACGATCCTCCATATCATGGGCCTTGACCATGAATTATTGACATGGTTTCATCAAGGGCGGAAGGAAAGTTTGACCGATGTGGGCGGCCGCGTGATTGGTGATATCCTGGTCTGACTGAGCGATGCGGGCTGGCAACCGGAAATGCCCGAATAAAAACTGATCTCATTGGACGATTCATTTGACTGAGTTCAAGGCAGAGGAGCGGGTGGTGTCCAAATCTGGAGCATGTAAAATCCTTTTCGTCCTGGTGATCTTGTTAGGCGGTCGGGTTGCAAATCTATTGCCCGTTGGTCAGGCTTGCGCGGAAGCTGAGAGTCAATTGGAGTTTGCGGGAGCCAGACAGGAAACCTACAAACAGTTTCCCAATGCCGAGCTGAAACTCTATATCTTCAACCCGAAAGAACATCAGCTAACAGATCGACGCCCTGCGGCAGTTTTCTTTTTTGGGGGAAGTTGGAACGGTGGCACCCCCAAACAATTCGAGCCCCATTGCCGCTATCTTGCGTCTCGCGGGATGGTCGCGATAACAGCCGATTATCGCGTGGCGACTCGGCACGGGACCACGCCATTCGACGCCGTCAAGGATGGTAAATCAGCGGTTCGCTGGATTCGGTCGAACGCAACTCGCTTGGGGATCGACTCGAAGCGGATCGCTGCGGGGGGTGGTTCAGCCGGAGGACATGTGGCTGCCGCGACGGGAAATATTCGTGGACTTGAAAATCAAAATGAGCACTTAGCGATCAGCTCGATCCCCAATGCGCTCCTACTCTTCAATCCGGTGTACGATAATGGTCCAGGTGGATACGGTTATGAACGCGTGAAAGCCGACTACCAGCAGATTTCCCCATTTCACAATATCCGCGCGGGCGCTCCACCAACGGTGGTCTTTTTTGGCACCCAAGATGATCTCGTCCCCGTGGTAACCGCTGTCGAATACGAAAAACGCATGAAAGCTGTCAATAGCCGTTGTGAGACGCATCTCTATGAGAAACAAAAACACGGCTTTTTCAATGAAAACCGCAGCGATGGCAAGTATTTCCGAAAAACGGTGATCGAGATGGACCGGTTCCTAAATTCTTTAGGCTGGCTCCAGGGTCCGCCAACGCTGGCACAGCCCCCTGAATGATTGATGAGAGTTCAAGATGCAGCGACGTCGCTTCTTAAGAAGGTTTGGTCTCGGCAGCCTAGCCGCCTTGGCCCCCGCACCAGCCATCCAATCCAAGGAGAGAGCGGTGGGTAATATGCCCCCCGAGCAACTGCGACAAGCGCTGGTGAAATGCTTGGGCGGGGCCTGGCCGGTTCCCTGTCCTTTGAATTCAAATACGGCACGGATCATTCAGAAGCCCGGGTATCGAATTGAGACGCTCAGTTATGAAGTTGAGCCTGGTGACCGCGTTCCAGCGCTGCTTCTGATTCCCGACGGAGTGACCGAACAGTCGCCAGCGATCGCCGTCTGGCATCAGCATGCCGGACAATATCATCTCGGCAAAAGCGAACCAGCCGGATTGGCTGGTAACCCCATGCATCATACCGGAGTCGCTCTCGCAAAGGAGGGATACGTTGTTCTTTGTCCTGACACGCTTTGTTTTGAAGAGCGACAAGATCCAACGGGTAAGTTGGACGGTATGCGATTTGAGCGTTTCGAGTTTCTTCGTTACGTCGTTGAAGGGAAATCTCTGGCGTGGAAAAATATTCTCGATATGCGTCGAGCCATTGACTTGCTCACATCGCGACCCGAGGTCGATGAGAAACGGATTGGTTGTTATGGTCATTCGATGGGATCAACTCACGCATGGTTAGTCGGCCCGCATGAGCCCCGCATCAAGGCTCTTGTTGGCAACTGTTGTTTGCCGACCTATCAGGGTATTCATGAAAAACGACTTTTGCATTGTTTTCCGAATTTCATTCCCGGATGGATGACCTATGGTGACACGCCTGAAATCGCAGCGTTGGTTGCGCCGCGTGCTCTCCATTTAAATCTCGGAGAGACCGATTCTGGCAGCCCAATCACCCATGCCAAAGCAGGGATTGTTCGCATTCAACAGGCCTATAAACGCCAGAATGCAGTCGGTCAGTTCAGTTTTTTCATCGAACCGGAAACAGGACACGTATTGTCGGAATCAATGTGGCGGCACACGAAACAGTTTTTTCTGAGAAAGCTCTGAAGTACGGAAATCGATACTTGGTTTCGATTGGGGTTTCGTGAAATACAATCAGAAAGGTCCAGTTTTCCTGACGGACCAATGGGTGAATGGCGAAGAGACAAGAACTTGAACGACGTGGCCTTTGGCTGTCTGTTTTAGGCGCATTGCTGATGGCCGCGCTTGGTATCGGTTTTGCCATCCTAACATCATCTGATGCCGTTCTCTTGGATGGTGTTTTTTCGTTTGTCGGATGTGCGGTTGGATTCGTGTCTTTGAGGGTGGCGCATCTTATTGCCCGACCCGATGACGAGACGTTCCATTTTGGATATTCGGCGTATGAGCCGATGCTTAACCTGACAAAGGGGCTGCTCATGGGAGTGGTTTCCCTGTTTGCATTTGTATCGTCGATTACCGTTGCGGTTCATGGTGGGCGAGCTATCGAGGCCGGTTGGGCCACCGTTTATGCGGTATTGGCCGCTCTGGGGTGCTTCGCAATTGCGGTCGTTCAACGGGTGTTAGCCGCAAGCACTCGATCTCCGTTACTGCAAGTGGATGCCAACAACTGGCTGGTAGATGGCCTGTTTTCTGCCGCCGTTGCGCTGGCCTTTTTAATCGCGACCATTTTGGAGGGCACGAAGTATGACCGTTGGTTACCCTACGCAGACCCCCTGATTGTAGCCGTTCTTGTATTGATCAGTTTGCCAGTCCCGATCATGATAATTCGCGACAATTGGAATCAGCTTGTCGGAAAAGCACCCCATCGAAAAATTCAAGATCGAGCCGATAAGGTTGTGTCTGCGATACTATCGGATGTCGCCACCGTCGACACAAACATCAGAATGCAACAATGGGGGCGATTAACCTACCTACAGCTCTACGTGATTTGTGAACCCGTGATGAATTGCGATCTAAAAGAGTTGGATAAATATCGCGAACAAATTGCAAACGCATTAGCGAAGGAGTTCGATAATCTGGCTTTGGATGTTGTGTTCACCCAAGATACCCAGTGGGTAGCTGCCTCGATTGGCATCGAGAAATGACGTGAGAATGATTGAGCCGAAACCAACAAGCCGTAAGATCACCATGCCGGGAGAATATTTTCATTCGCCGCAGATTTACGATCGCGAAACACGCCAGATATTTCAAAAACAATGGCTATGTGTTGGGAGAGCGTCGGAGATCTCGAATTCGGGCGATTTCATTGTTCGCGAGCTGGATGGCGAAAGTGTGATCCTGGTGCGAAATCAGGATGGCCAAATCAATTGCTTTCATAATCTCTGTCGTCATCGTGGAACCCGACTCAAAGAGGAAGCCTGTGGTGAACTTGGCGAGCGAATCCAGTGCCCTTACCACGCATGGTCCTATGATTTATCCGGAAAACTTCGGAGCTCGCCCGGCATGAGCCATGTGGTGGGGTTTCATCAATCCGATTATTCGCTCTTTCAGGTGACTACTGCGATTTGGCGAGGTTTTATCTTCATTAACTTCGATCTACAAGCCATCCCATTTGAAAGATACTGTGATCCATTTCAATCGCGTTTTGATACCTGGGAGCTTGAAAGGCTCGTTGTAGCGCATCAGATAACCTATGACCTGGCTACGAATTGGAAAATTGTCTTTCACAACTACAGCGAATGTTACCACTGTGCAATGGTTCACCCGCAACTAAGTCCCATGACCTCGGCCGAGACGTGTTCCAACGATTTTGTCAAAGGACCCCTACTGGGAGGCCCAATGGTGTTATCGGATGGCTGTCAGACGCTAAGCATGGGTGGGGAAATCTGCGGTGACGGCTTTTCCAAGTTGTTGCCAGCCGATCGCAGGCGAGTCTATTTCTACACTTTGTTTCCAAATCTCTTTCTCAGTCCTCATCCCGACTACTTTTTGACACACAGGATCGAGCGGCGAGCGATTGGTGAAACTCGCGTCACTTGCCAATGGCTTTTACCTCCATCGGTACTAGATCGAACCGACTTTGACCTATCAAGGGCAATTGAATTCTGGGATCTCACCAACTGCCAAGATTGGCATCTCTGTGAGTTAACGTACCAAGGTGTCTGCTCGCCTGCCTACCAACCGGGACCCTACTCGAGCTTCGAAAGTGTTTTGCCAGCTTTCGACGAACACTACCTTGAAACTTTAAAGAATGAACCGTAACGCTTGTATCAGCCGTTTCGGAACAGGTCGCCAAAGGTGAATGGTGTTGAGAACACTAAGAGGGGCCGAGTTTGGTTGCCGGCAAGCAAAGCCATTTGGCCGGTTGAACTGTCAGCTTGCTGAGACCAAATTGATCGAGAGTTGAAACCGTTTTCTCTTGACCGCCGAGATCCGATGTGGCGTAAACAAGCCAACACAAATTCGGATCAGTGACTCCAAAGTGTTCATCATGATGCCATTCCTGAGCGGGCAAGCAAACGAAATCTGGCTTTGCGAAGTCGAACCTTTGAGGACCATCGGCAGAGATAATCTCGACATTCCGTTTTGTCGCGTTGCTGGTGGTGATTGGATAGGCGACGAATTGGCTCATGCCAGCTGGGTTCTCCGCAGGCGCTCCCTCTGTCAATTGTTGACTAAGCGACAAGAAGTAGCTTGCTGCACCTACTTCTACACTGATTTCACTTTCCCCGCCATTGGGAGACACGCGAAGGTTGCGTGAGGCCGCCGGAGTTTCGGGAGCCGGTATGCGATACCAAGAGAAAATGAGCGCTTCGCCCGAATCGGATTGCGGATTTAATTCGGTGGAAAACCGATCTGGCCCCGAAAGCATGCTTTCATGCCGCTCTGGATCCAGAAAACTGCTCCACTCTACACCGTGCTTGATCGGCTTTTCCGGGCTCACTGCCGATACGACAAGCGGCCGGGCAGTTGGGAAGACTTTTGTTTCGGGTTCCCCGGCCATAAACGCAACCATCCCAGCTATGATTCCGATGACGATACAGGCGAGGACCATCAGGACAATTACGATACGCATGGGAATCTCTGCTTTCGGGCTGGGCTAAAACGACACAAAGGCTCCGAGATCGACTCGAAGCCTTTGCATAATCCGATATTTCGGTGGGTGACTACGACGACGCTTTGGGAAGTATAACAGCGTCGATGACGTGAATCACTCCGTTCTTGCATTTGACGTCTGCCTTGACAACCTTCGCATTGTCCACATTCACGGTATCACCGGAGACCTTGATGGCCACCTTCGAACCCTGGGCGGTTTTGGCGGACTTAAGTTTCACGACATCCTTGGCCATCACGTTGCCTGGCACGACGTGATACATCAAAATCGCGACGAGTTTCTCTTTATTCTCGGGTTTCAGAAGTGCTTCTACAGTGCCTTTAGGCAATTTGGCGAAAGCTTCATCGGTGGGAGCAAAGACCGTGTAAGGTCCCTTACCGTTGAGAGTCTCGACCAAGCCAGCCGCCTTGGCTGCGGCGACAAGAGTGTTGAATTTGCCTTCGACAGCGTTTTCAACAATGGTCTTATCGCAAGTTCCGCAACCTGCGAACGCGTCGCTGCTAACGAATAAAGCTGCCATGGAAACCAGCATTACGGTCGTGATCTTCTTCATTTCGACTCTCCTCTACGGTTTAGGTGTTCCGGGCAGACACTCTGCCTTCGTTGGATACTCAAGCAAGAGTAGGCGGGTGCTGGAAAACGACCAGTCCCCAATCTCGCGTTTCCGCTGTAACCGTAGAAGAAAATAGTAATTCACGCCGTTTCAGAATTTTCCACAAATTAGATGCGTTAAATTGGCCGGATTGAGGGTCATAACAAGGTAAGCCTGAGGTTTGATCGCTCCAGAAATTGAAAGTTTCATGCTCAGGCGCTAAGGTGGTAGGCATTAGAAATGCCAGATCGAGTATGACTGCACCGCGACTGGCGCAATGAAGAAGGCCTAGGAGCTTCAAGATGCGAACCAAACGCTGCTTAATTCAGGTCTTTGTCGTCTGGACGTTATCTGGAATCGCGCTTCAGGCTGACAAGCGCCCGAATTTGATCTTCCTCATGACCGATGATCAACGAGCAGACTCGCTTGGATGTATGGGGAATCGTGTCATTCAGACTCCCAATATCGACGCGATGGCCTCCCATGGCGTTCTGTTTGAAAATGCCTTTGTGACCACGGCAATCTGCATGACAAGTCGCGCTTGCGTGCTGACAGGCCAATATGCTGCACGGCATGGAATTAGGAGCTTTTCCCAGGAATTATCGCAGGAACAACTTTCAGAAACCTACCTAAGTTGTCTGAAGCAGGCAAATTATCGCACAGGGTTTATTGGTAAATGGGGGGTCGGTGACCCTCGATCAGCGAATGATTTGCTGGACTACAATCGGGGATTTCCAGGACAAAGTCGTTACTTTCAGGGCGACCTGAAGCAGAAGCAAGGACGGCATTTAACCGCCCAGTTGGGTGATCAGGCGATCGATTTTTTGGCAGGCTGCAGCGAGGACGAACCGTTTCATTTATCGGTAAGTTTTAAAGCGCCTCACTGCCAGGATTCAGACGACATCTATTCGGACCAATTTCCTGCGGATCGGGCGTTTGATAGCCTGTATCGAGATTTGGTCATTCCGCGCCCGCCTGCCGCGGCGGCCCCGTTCTTTGACCGACTGCCGCCGTTTTTGAAGAATCGTATGAATCGCGATCGTTGGGCCGTTCGGTTTCGGTCACCGGAACGCTACCAAAAATCGGTCAAAGATTATTACCGACTTATTTCCGGTGTTGATCGGGTTGTCGGCAGGATTCGACATGAATTAGAACGGCTTGGCTTTGCCGACAACACGGTGATTATTTACACATCGGATCACGGTTTTTTCCTTGGGGAGTACGGTTTTGCGGGGAAATGGACGCCTCACGATGTATCGATCCGTATCCCTCTTATTATCCATGATCCCCGTTCGCCGGCAGCCGAACGAGGGCAGCGCTACGAGCAGATGGCCTTGTCGATTGATATGGCTCCAACCCTCCTGGATTATGCCCAGATCGACGCTCCCGAATCGATGCAAGGCTCAAGTCTTCGTGCTTTGATCGGCAATGACAAGCGGCTCGATTGGCGGCAGAGTTTCTTTTACGAGCATTGGTTTTCAGCCGGTGGACGAATCGCACCTTGCGAGGGTGTACGAGGCGAGCGTTGGAAGTATGCGCGGTATCTGAAGCTTGGCAAAGAAATCGAAGGCGAGCAGCGTTGGGAGGAACTTTACGATTTGACGAGTGATCCCGATGAAACGGTGAATCTTGCTCAGGATCCCGCCTTTGCAGATCAACTGAAACGGCAACGAATTAATTGGCAACAATGGCGTCAAAGCGTCCGGCAAACCCCCTAAACGGGAACCGCACGGCGGATTGGAGTGATTCCGATGCAGGCGAGGCGGCCCGTAACTGGTAAAATACAGTGCATGAGAAAATTTACACAACCAATCTGGCTGAGTAGCTTGTTGTTCTTCTCCTTCGTGTCGACAAATGATGCCAACGAGAAGATCGACTTTGCGAAATCGATTGCGCCGATCTTTGAGAAACATTGCGTAAGTTGTCACTCGTCGGGTAATCGCAAAGGAGACATCTCCTTAACGACGTCTGGAGATTTGGAAGAAAACGAATACGTCATTGATGGCGACCCAGATGGAAGCTACCTCATTGAGTTGGTTACTTCCCAGAATGGCGAACCACCCGAAATGCCAAAAAAGGGAGAGCGACTGCACGAGGATGAAGTGGCGGTTTTACGGCGTTGGGTTTTGGAAGGCGCGGAGTGGCCTGATTCGGTTGTGGTGAAGGAGAAGCCAAGAGCGGGTGACGACTGGTGGTCTTTGCAATCGATTGCGGTGAAGTCCGAAACGTCGATTGATGATTTGATCGAGCAACGCTTGCGGACAGCTGGGCTCTCTCTCAGCCCGCCTGCCCCCCGAAAAGCACTTATTCATCGCGCGTATTATGATTTGATTGGTCTGCCGCCGACGCCGGAAGAAGTGCGTGCTTTTGTAGAGGATCCAAATCCACTCGCCTTTGAGGTGGTGGTGGATCGCCTGCTTGATTCACCGCATTACGGCGAACGGTGGGGCCGCCATTGGCTGGACGTGATTCGATTTGGCGAAAGCATTGGCTATGAACGAAACGTAATCGTAGATAATTTGTGGCCATTTCGAGATTATGTGATCCGCTCGATTAACCAAGACAAATCGTTTCATCAATTCATTCGAGAGCACCTCGCTGGCGACGTGATCGGTCCCGGCGACCCGGACGTCGCAATTGGTTCGGCTTTTCTTGTGGCCGGCCCCTACGACGACGTGGGCAATCAGGACGCTGCCCAGGCAGCGCAAATCCGGGCGAACACTCTTGACGAAATGATCCGAGCCACCAGCGAAGCATTTTTAGGGCTGACAATTGGGTGCGCTCGCTGCCACGATCACAAATTCGATCCGATCACGCAGCAGGACTATTACGGACTTTATGCGACGTTCGCCGGAATTCGTCATGGGGAGCAGACCCTGGCAACCCCCGAGGAGATAGTGGCTCGGGAAAGGACGCTAAAACCGCTACTGGATCAAAAACAGGCGGTCGACCAGAACCTGATTGATCACCGTGAGGCGAGACTGGCACGGGCAAAATCGCGCCTTGATGAGTTGGAGGCACAATGGACACGCCCCCCCGTCGATCGAACGGGTACGGAAGAGCGGTTCCCACCGGTTGAAGCCAAGTTTGTCCGGCTGACTTGCGAAGCGCAGGATGTCAAACCGGCAACGGATACCGGTTTTGGCATCGATGAATTTCAAGTCTGGTCCGTCGGAACGAGTCCTGGCCTTCAAGCGGTTGCTTCCAAAAATGTTGCACTCGCAATGAATGGTGGACAGGCCAGTGGGAAAGCTCGCCCCAATGAAGATTTTCCAGAAGCGTATAGCGCCCAATTGGCTATCGATGGGAAAAGGGGAGCTCGCTTTATCGCGGCCGATAACAAGCTGACGATCGAACTTGCCGAACCGACCATGATCGATCGGGTGGTCTTTTCGAACGTTCAATCAAAACAGGACAATAATGGCTGGCGGTTTGCTTTTGTGGCGGACTACCGAATTGAAGTTTCCGGTGATGGTCAAAATTGGCAAGAGGTAGCCAACGGGCGTGATCGACAGCCTGTCAATCGAGAGTCACACCTGAATTATCGATTGCTGAAAATGGATCTCACGATAGAGGATCAACTCGAACAATCTCGTTTAGAGAATGAGCTTAGAGAAGTTAAGGTCAAGGTTGGACAAGTTCCCAATCTCCCTTCAGTCTGGATGGGTAAACGTGTGGCTGACGACGCGAAAGGACCGTTCCACGTGTTCTTGGGGGGAAATCCACAGAAGCGAGGCGAAGAGGTAGTTCCCGCCAGCCTTCAGGTGCTCAGCAACGATAAAACGGCAGATGAAAAGGGCAATCGTTATCGTCTTCAACCGGATACCCAAGAAGACCAGCGGCGACTTGCGCTCGCTGATTGGCTCGTCGATGTCGACAATCCTCTTACCCTGCGTGTGCTGGCAAATCGCGTATGGCAATATCATTTTGGAACGGGCATTGTTGATACACCGAGTGACTTTGGATACATGGGAAGCAAGCCTTCTCATCCCGAGTTGCTTGATTTCCTCGCCGTCAAATTGCGAGATAACGATTGGCGATTGAAGGATTTACATCGGCTGATTATGAATTCCCGAGTTTATCAACAATCGTCCCGTCATCGCACGGAAGCTGCCCAGATTGACGCTTCCACACGGCTCCTCTGGCGATTTCCCCCCCGTCGTCTGTCAGCGGAAGAAATTCGCGATACGATCCTCCAGGTCAGCGGAAAACTAGATGCGGAACGCGGTGGCCCCGGATTCCGACTCTATCATTACATGCAGGACAACGTCTGCACCTACGTGCCCCTCGATCAACACGGTCCTGAAACCTATCGACGCGCTGTTTACCATCAAAACGCACGAGCCTCCGTGGTTGATCTGATGACTGATTTTGACCAGCCGGATTGCACCTTCTCCTCACCAAAACGAGCTGAAACGACAACGCCACTGCAAGCGCTGACCATGCTGAATCATTCTTTTACGATGGATATGGCAAATGCTTTTGCCAATCGTTTGCGCCGCGACGCAGGTGATAGCCCCAAGGCTCAACTCCAGCGAGCTTTTCAACTTTGTTTTTCACGCGAGCCCGCTGAGGACGAAATCGCGCCCTGTCTGCAGATTGTCGAAAACTACGGTTTGCCTGCCATGTGTCGAATCCTTTTAAATACGAGCGAGTTGATTTATGTCCGTTGAAAGACTTCGCGATTTGACACGTCGCCACTTTCTGGGTGACTTATCTACGGGGATGGCGGGAATTGCGGTGATGCAACTCCTGGGCGGGACGAGTTCCGCAAGCCAGCCTGATTGGCAAGCGGGAGTCGGTGGGACTCACCATCCTGCACAAGCCAAACGGGTTCTTCAAATTTTTTGTCCCGGCGCGGCCTCGCATATGGATTTGTGGGAGCACAAGCCGGAATTGGAAAAGCATCACGGAAAGCCACTTCCCGGTGAAGAAAACATGGTTTCCTTTCAGGGAAAGAACGGAAATCTAATGAAGAGTCCTTGGCCGTTTCTACCTGCCGGGGAATCTGGAAAGCGGATCACGGCCATGTTGCCCCAGATGGCCCAACATGTCGACGACATTGCTTTCCTACATGCCATGCACAGCAAGACCAACACACACGGCCCGGGTTGCGTTTTCATGAATTCGGGCCATCCGACGGAAGGGTTTCCCAGTGCGGGAGCTTGGTTGAGCTACGCTTTGGGCAGCGAAAATGAAAACCTTCCGACCTTTGTAGCAATCTGTGATAAACGAGGGGAGCCGCCTAACGGGAAGGCCAATTGGTCGAATGGATTTCTACCCGCTCGTCATCAGGCAATTATGATGAGTGATCAAAAGCCCATTCGCAACCTCAGTCGGCCTGCAGATATTTCGGCTACAGAGGACGCGGCCTCTCGCCAGTTGTTGACCCGGCTGAACCAAAGTTTTGCAGATTCGAATCAAGCGGAAAGCGATCTTCAGGCCCGTGTTGCCGCCTACGAATTGGCCGCCAAAATGCAGTTGTCTGCACCCGAAGTGTCGGATCTAAGTCGAGAATCTTCGCTGACACACCAAATGTACGGGACGATGGACGAAAACCCCCTGAAAGCCGGTTATGCGAGAAATTGTTTGTTAGCCCGACGATTACTTGAGCGCGATGTGCGGTATGTGAACCTCTACTGCGCCTCCCGTGCATCGGGGGTCGACGGCCTGCTCAATTGGGACGCTCACAAGACTCTCAAGGCGGATTACGAGCGGCACTGCCCGATTTTCGATCAGCCGACTGCGGCCCTGCTAACGGACCTGAAAAAAAGCGGCCTTCTCGATGACACCCTTGTTCTTTGGACAACCGAGTTTGGACGTATGCCAACGCATCAAGAGGGAACCGCTGGCCGAGATCATAACCCGGATGGGTTTACCTGTTGGATGATGGGAGCGGGGGTCAAAGGGGCGGTCAGCTATGGCGCGACGGATGATTTCGGACGTCGCGCAGAAATCAATCCCACCACCGTCTGGGATTTCTATGCCACCGTGTTACATCTACTCGGATTCGATCACGAAAATTTGACTTGGTATCACAACGGACTGGATCGTCGATTGACCGATGTCCACGGCCAAATCCTGGAAGCTGTGCTATCCAATCCCATTGGTTAACGTCTGTAATGTTCCTTCCAGCAATTCGGAAGGTCCAGGAAATGCTCTTATGCTGATCATGCGATTTTTCCTCACGCTCACGATCTTCCTGCTGGGCAGCGGCCCGAGTTTCTTTTGCCCTGTTGCGCTGAATGCAGCCGAGTCAGGCTGGAAGCTCGTCTGGCAGGATGAATTCAATGGGGACGCGCTCGATTATTCGAAGTGGGGAGTGGAGGTCAACGCGTTGGGCGGGGGGAATAACGAGCTGCAATTCTACACGGATCGGCCAGAAAACGTTCGAGTCGACAACGGTCAGTTAATTCTTGAAGCACGTAAGGACAAATTTAGCACACTTGGGATCACACGCGATTATTCCTCCGCGCGTATCCGAACCAAACACCGGGGAGAATGGAAATACGCACGCATCGAGGTGAAAGCGAAGCTCCCGCAAGGACGTGGATTACTTCCGGCTATTTGGATGTTACCAACAGACCAGAAGTATGGCGGGTGGGCAGCCAGCGGAGAAATCGATATCGCCGAGGTCTTGGGGCACAAAACGGCCGTAGTCCACGGCACCTTGCACTACGGTGGGAAATGGCCAAAGAACAAACAGTCAGGTGATCATTATCAGCTTGCCACGGGAAACTTTGCGGATGACTTCCATCTATTCGCCCTCGAGTGGGACGAAGGCGAAATTCGTTGGTATGTGGACGGCGAACATTATCAGACTCAGAAAGCTTGGTTCAGTGACAAGTCGCCCTTTCCTTCCCCATTTGATCAGCGTTTTCATCTGATTCTGAATCTGGCGGTTGGTGGCAATTGGCCCGGTCAGCCTGATAAAAAGACCGCCTTTCCCGCCCGCATGTTGGTTGAATACGTGCGAGTCTATCAGCGAATTCCCTGACGCGGCGATTTGCGGAAGATGACAAAAAAGCGGGCAGGCGATGCGCACGAAAGCCTGATCCCCGCCTTGCATCGAACCGATTCGCGAGAAGTCTAACGATTGTTTTGCCAACGCGAGTCCATGTTGCAGACAAGATGGTGGATCGTGAAATCTGGTGCCCTGCAATCGAATAGCGTCTCTAAGTATCCCTGTAGTGTGGACTGTCTCTAGCGGCCTAACACAACGAAGCGGCTCGCCGAGAAATTGCACCGTATAATTTCTGCAATCAGGTTTGGTATTCGTTGTTTAACGACCGCCATTGAGGACGGCGCAAACGCGTCGTGTAAGCTCAGGCTGCGCTTCATGGGTTTCGCTCTCAGCAGAGGAGGAAGTAAAAAACGATACTGCAAAAAATCAGTGTGTGATTGATGTCAACACGTACTCGAAATCGTGAGCCAACGTCGCGTTCCTAGAATTGCTGTGCCTGTAAAAGAAAACGACTCGAGCGGCAAGTTGTTGGGGTGCGAAATTCAAATTGGTAAGATTTTTGCCAGTTATTTTAACTGAGTCCTGCGGAACTTACGCACCGCCATTTGCGTATTTTGACCTCTTTGATGAATCCCGCACGAAATTTATCTTTGTTGGTGCTGCTTGCTTTTGCTAGGCAACGTTTTGCCGAACTTCCCGCCACTAGAGGGATCACTCTTTGACGAGATGCGACTGATCCCGAAACCGTCTTTCAGGATTTAGGTGAAAACATGTCTTTGGCAGAGTGCGAATCGGTATCACGATGGCTGGACAAAAGCGGAAACGAATATCACGCGAGTCGGGAAGCGGACCTCTTGCAGCCAACCTATCAAACCGATGTCACGAACGGCTTACTCGCTATTCGTTTAGATGGGCAAGGAAATGACGGGATGATTATTGATGATGGCTTCCTTCTCGAACGCTCATACACCGCATTTATCGTCAGCCAATACGACGAGAAAATAAAAGGTCGAACTCCGCAGAGTCGTGAAACCAACGGGTTGCATGGCCTGTGAGGAGGTCAATTGGGGCACGACGCGGAATGCTACGGTTGCGGTCCCCCAACCTTCGAGCCTTGCGCTGGCTTGGCTCCGCATTCTAGCTTCCATTGGCTGTAAGCGTCGACGCAATCGTTACTTGCCCGATTCAGATTGTTTCACGAAAAGGGCTTTCGGTTTTGCCGAAGGGCCTTTTTAGTTATCACGTCGCGACTTCATCAGCAAACCAGATACTGACTTGTATCTCCCCCTATTTCCACAGCGATCGTAATCGTTGGGGGCGGCGTTTCTTGAGGTTTGCGATACTCGGACGCTCCGGATCGGTAGAGAAAGGGATGGTTTTCTTGCAATCTTCACAGGACCCACATGCTGCCTTTATACGCATCGATCATGATGCGACAGGTAACAGTAAGGAACTTAATGAGAAGGTTAAATGGATTTATATCGCTATTTCGCGATCGAACACAGAAATGATGCGGTCATAGCTCGCGCCGTGGATTTCCACCTTGATAGTGCAATTCACATAAATTTCGCGAGACAAGAACTCTTGCAAATCATTGATCGTCTGGAACCCACGACGTTGGTGATCGACCTGCAAAATGTAAAGCGACTTTCGTCGTCAATGATTGAAGCCCTGTTAGTCGTGCAAGCGAGGGGCACGAAAACGAGCATACGTTTGACGATGACAGAGTCGCTTGGGTCCGTTTTTAAAACGTTAAAGCTTGACCGAACCCCCTTCCGCATCTTTGCGTCGAACGACGAAGCAACTGTCAACACATTTCAGCCGAAGTCGTACTATGACGTCTGCGGTCGACTCTCTCCTCCTGACGAAGAATATGATATGACGCTGCCGGGGCCGTGAGAGTGTTTGCGAAGAGTCCGTAACTAGGCCCCGAGCGTTGGCCGTGTTCGATCTGCGATGGAAAGTAAGTGCCAAAGTCGCACTTCGGCTTGGAAGGTTCTCCAACTAGGGGGCCTGTTTCACATCGCCGAACGCCTTTCTCACATAGTCTAACAAATCGGCCATCTGGTCAGCCGTGATTTGTTCGTGCAGGTTAGATGGCATCAATGAAACCTGGGAGGCACGCATGACATCGATTTCCTTGCGCAAAATGGTTGCCGTTTTGCCTTTGTCCAGCTTCAAAATCACACTCGTAGGAGATTCGGAACCTAACACGCCCGTGAACGATTTACCCTGATCGGTGATGACGGTGTAGGAAATGTATTCGGAATCAATTTTGCTACTGGGGTCGAGGATATCGACAAGGATGGCCTCATTCGGCTTATTCAGAACGCTTCCGAGAGAGGGACCGACCGCATATCCTTCATCTCTAAGCTTGTGACAATTAAGGCATGTCTTTTCAAACACGCGACGCCCTTGCTCAAAACTGCGGTTCCCTTTCCCCAGTACGTCTGAATAGTGTTTGATACGCCCAGCGACGTCGGTATCAACCGTTTTTTCTTCGGCGCTGAGCACCGCATGCACGTGTCTCGCCTGGTCCGCAGGAAGACGTTGCAGCAGATTTTGTTGGGAGGCGTTCAGTTCAGTCACGCGAATTCGCCCGTCAATAATTGCTTCGGCTAGAGCAGGATATCGATTTTCTCTCGCAAGGATTGTTTGGAGGGCATGTTTTTTGATTTCTGGCGTATACTCCTGCCAGCGATCTAGTAGGACGACGCCAACCTCGGGCGACGCAGATACTCCGATCGCATCGATCGCTGCCTGCTGTAATTGCAGCGACTGGCGGCTGTCCAGCAGGGCTTCACATTGCCGAAGCAAATCAAATGGAGCATTCCCCAACAATTTAATTGCCGCAATTCGATCTTCTTCGTTTCCGACGTGTAGTGTCGTTTTCAATGCTTGAGTGAAAGTCTCTCGCAATGCATCTTTCGGCAACAATCGAACGGCAACGTTGATCGCCAATTGCCGGACCTCGGCATGGTCCGTTTGAATTAAGGACACGAGTGCATCGCGCCGTTCAGATTGGCCATCGTCTAGCAAATCATCTCCCCAGCGATTCAAGGTGGTTGCGATTCCGCGAAGACAATCAAGCTGTAGTTCGGGATCCACTGTGGGTAATCGATTGATCACCTCAGTTAAACGTATCGTGTCGTTACCGCCTACCAGGCTCGCCGCCAACGGAACCACCAGGCTTCGCTCTCCAGCATTCATTTCCTTTGCATTCAATAAGTCGGACAACATCGGACCGCCCTGCTTGACGGACGCTAAGATTGCCGCATTCATCCAGCGGTCATCCCCATGCTGGTTGGCGAGCTTCATGAGGGCGTCATCGGCTCCCGGTTTTCCTGCCAATGCTTGTGCGACTTGAAGTCGGACCGCCGGATCGGGATCGAAAACCAGGCCGTGAAGCCTTGCCAACGCGTCAGAGGACAAACGGCGGTTACCGCTTAGCTTAGCTGCATGCCGTCTCACCCGGTGATCCTTGGCCGACAAAAGAACCAAGAGGTCAAGATCGCTAAGCGAATCCAGCGATGCCAGCAAGTGGGACGCGTGGATCTTGGCAAGCGGAGATGGACTGCTTCGAATGAGCTGCTTCAAGGTTGCGACGACATCAAAGTCGAAAACGCCGTCCCTTTCAAGCACCAATCGTTGTGCCGTATTTCGCTGCCATCGATTCGGATGTTCCAGCAACGCCACGAGTTGGCTGCGAGGCAGATGCTGCGGGTCTGGGCCGTCTAGCGACAGTAATGCATGAGAGATCGCGGGGGGAGCATCCAAGGGAAGTAATCGCCAGATCCGTCCTCGGTCGCGTCCCCGATCGAGCCCGTATTGTTGTTGCAGAAACCTCGGGATTGCGGAATAGTCCTCGATGATTTCGCGATACATATCGACAATGTAAATCGCTCCGTCCGGACCCGTGCGGAGATTCATGGGGCGAAACCATTGGTCGGTCGACGCGAGAAACTCTGATTCAGTTTCGTTCGCCGCGCGACGCGCCTGGTAACCAGCACCATCTCGAGTCAACTCGCTTCGATGAACGATGTTCAAGGATGGCTCACAATAAAAAAAATCGCCTTGGAAATCTCTGGGGAAAAGAGCCGCGTTGTAGATTTCGCCACCGCATCCCCCGGTGAAATAATTGCTGTTGGTTTCGCGGTCACCATAAAACTTAATCCACGCGGGATCTTTTCGACGCCGAACACGCCAGGGATGTGGCTGGCTAATTCGAAAACCGTTGCCATAGTCTGCTGCACTGTGATTCATCGAGGGAGTGGGAACCCACGGATTTCGCGTCAAAGCAGTGTAGTCGAGTGGTAACGCATACACCGCAGGCTGCCCACCACTACACGGAAAGCGATCTCCCACGTCGTTGATCGCGAGACCAAAGGTTCCCACACGACCGGTGACCGGCTCAATCTCCTGCGTGGCAAGGTTGATGCGAAAATCAGAGTTGGAAAGGTCCACCGCTGGAAGAGTTTTTGTTTGCGCTGCGTCAGTAATCGCCTGGGGGCGTTGGATGGTGCCGCCATGCCCTCCCGCACCGATATAAATCCAGTTGTCGACTCCACGGCGTGGATTGTTGATGCCTCGTTCCATTTCCCGTTTCTTGAAGCCCGTATACAGCGTCTTCCGTATCTCCGGCCGACCATCGCCGTCTCGATCAGCAAAGAAAAGAATCTCGGGAGCTGCAACGACCACGACACCCCCGTAGGCGGGTATGACGCCGTAGGCGGGTGGCAAATCATCGGCCCACAGTTGGGCGCTATCCATCCTGCCATCGCCATCCGTATCGGAGAGTACCTTCAACTTACCGTACTGAAGTTCCTTGGCCCGATCCGCGATCTCGCCTCCTATGAACTCCCAGCGTAGTCGCCTAACTTCCCGGTCTAATTCCCCCGTCTTGTTCAGCTCCGTCACATCGAGTTCACCCTCCACATTGTAACCATGCAATTCGGTCACAAAGAGACGCCCGTATTCATCAAAAGCAATGCAGGAGGGTTCTTGGATGAGGGGTTCGCTGGCTACCAATTCGATCCGAAATCCTGCTGGCACACGTATCTGCTTTTGACTTTCGGTTGGCGAAAGGGGCATCGGCGCATCCGTTGCACGCTTGATTTGCGCAGAACAAATAAGGGGCGAAATGATCAGCGCAATCACCAATGCGACATTCACTAAGAAAAAGGATCGCATGATACGACAACTCCGCGTTGCTAATAAATGATTCCGGGATCTAGGAAAGACACAAGATCTCGAGCCCATTATTGTAACATCCTGAATCCGACCGGTCTCCATTCGTGAGATCGTCTATCCGGCGTTACGCGGCCGGTTTTCCAAATAAGATGTCAGCGCGAGATCTGCCGTTTACATGTCTCACTTGGACGATCTCAAAATCATTTCTGTGGTTACTGCAGATGCGACACAAACCGTTTCAAATTCGCGCAGAGCCTGTCCCGCTTCGTCGAGGTTCGCGGTCCGTCACTCGCTGGTTTTTGCTAGACGAGAACCAGGCCGTAGGTTAATTTGACCTCAAATCACAGCGCGTTCGATTGAGGAGAATGAAATCTCTCATCAGCCGTGCAGCGACGCCCGCAATGGATCAGGAGAATTATTGTGACCGATCAGGACCATGAATCGCGACAGTTAGACTCCCGTTTGCCCCGCCGCGAATTATTGGCGTACGCCGCTTTTGGAAGCGCTGCATGGGTAGCCGGATCGAAAGCGGGACAGGCAGAACAAACAGGTCCTACGATAAAACGGCCTGTCTATAAGATGAAAAAGTCGATCAATCTTTGGGCGTTTCCCTACCCGGATAAAATGACACTGCGACAATGTTTGCAATTGGCGAAAGATGCAGGCTTTGATGGGATTGAACTGAACTACGATTTGGAAAGCGATCTTTCACCTTCCTCTGGAACGAAGCAATTTCATGCCATCCGCCGACAGGCTGAGGAGATTGGAATCGAAGTCAGTGGTCTGTGTTCGTTCTTATTTTGGCCCTATCCATTGACTAGTAACGACCCCGCAGAACGTGCGCGTGGAATCGAACTTGCAGGTAAGATGACGCAGGCAGCCCATGATTTGGGTACAGAAAATCTTTTGGTCGTGCCTGGCGCAGTTCATATGCCTTGGCGAGAAGACCACGATCCCACGCCGAATGATCTTTGTGACCGAAGAGCGCGGGAAGCGATTGCCAAATTGATTCCCCAAGCGGAACGACTGAAGGTCCATCTTAACATGGAAAACATCTTCTTCAATGGATTCCTGATGTCGCCTGGAGAAATGAATGAGTTTGTCGACAGTTTTTCAAGCGATCATGTTCATGTTCATTTTGACACGGGAAATATTATGCAATATCAATTCCCTGAGCATTGGATACCGATCCTTGATCATCGAATCAAAAACGTTCATCTGAAAGAGTTCACGAAAAATGGCACTGACAGTTCATTGGAAGCATTTCGACCCCTGTTGGATGGCACCACAAATTGGCCGGCCGTTCTGGAGGCGTTCGACGACATTGGCTACGAAGGTTATCTGACCTTTGAGTATTTTCATCCTTACCAACACTTTCCTGAAGCGTTGATCTATCAGACAGCTGATTCGCTCGATCGGATGCTAGGTATCAAAAGTTAGGCCGCGCTGAATATTGCCGGGAGATTACAGGATGTGAATCGACGTCAACGGAGGTACTTCCGGCAGTAGGTTTTTCTAACGCTTTGACTTTTGTTCGAGTAGCCTGTCTGGCTCGTAGAAATCCACCCAATTCCAGCGTTTTATTCGCTTGTGGCTGTAATGGCGTCTTTCCGCAAACATGAGCATTGCCAACTGCGAACAACCTTCGAGTGGCTCTAAGTCCCCATCCGCAATCGTCGTCGTACGTCCTGCGAAAGACAGGGCACGGAGTCGAGAGAGCTGACGAACGGGCTGAAGGGATTCCATCACTCCCACATCATCCAGATTCAGGATTTCAAGTCCGGGTAATTCGCGAATAAAGCTGAAGTCAGACACCTGATTACTCCCTCGGATAGACAACTAGCGGAGGTGGCGCAGTCGACCAATGCCTTGAAAATCTTCGATCTGCCGGCAGTTTAGAAGCTCAAGTCTTTCAAGTTTGTCTAATTCAAGAATCGGTTCGATCGACCTGATGGGTGAATTACCTAAGGTAAGCTTTTGGAGGTCCCGCAATCCCGCAAGATTTGCGATGCCAAATCGGTCCATCTTGTCGAAGTAAGCATGGCGGAGATTGTGACATTCGAGAATGCTTGACGCTCCAGGCCACCAGGAAATAAAACAGGAATGCAACGAGTTGAGAGCTGAGAAATCGATGTGACGCTCGGCGTGGGTGCTGATTCTTAACTTCTCCAGCTTCAAAAGACTTTCAAGGGGTGACAGATCGGTCCCTGATGGAGCAGGCGTAACCAAGTCGAGTAAACGCAACCACGGTAGGCCCCGCAAGAATTGATAATCTTGATCGACCCATCCTCGCGCAGAGTTCAGATAAAGTCCCTCAACATGATGGTCTCGCATGAATCGAAGAACATCATCCGTCCATGGTCCGGAAAGCATAAGCCCCTCAAGGTCGTCCGCCATATCACGGTCGAGTGGATTTTCGGACAGAGGATACGGATTGGTCACTAAGTGAGACTTCACGATCGAGTCATCATCTGGTTTCAAATTGCGTCAACGTCTGTTTCTTTGTTAAAGTTTTCCACAATCGCACGTTTCGCTTTTATTGCACGATCGTGTGACCAAGAATCCGCGGCTAATGCAATTTCCTGCTTGGGATCGATTACGGTCCGTTCTCGGCCATGCTTGAAGCCGCAGGCGAAATCGTCATGCTCACAAAGTGGCATCGCGTTTTATCGTCAGGTGGCAGTGATGGAAACGGCATCAGTCTCGGTTTCCTTTTGCCTTACACGCCCAGCGAGAGAAGATAAACCGCATGCGCCTTCACAACAAGCGACTTTTATTTGTGATACTTAGATCCTCCTGGTAGCATCAGGTGAGGCAGGGAGAAGAGAACTCAACCATAAAAGGATTGTCCTGATGCGCATCCTGTTCTTGACGCTGATTTTGTTGGGATTGTCAACGGATCCGGCTTCGGCTCAAACCCTCCGTTTCCGACAGAACAACACGGCGTTACCACAATTTGGAGGCTACGCCCCAGGTGCTGGGGCAACGATTACGATATCACCGCAGCTTCCCCTCACCTTACGACAAGGCAGTTCGAGCCGTGCGTTGCCTCAGTTTGGTGGGTTCGTACCAGGATCCGGTGCACGGTTGAGCTTCCCTGGTGCTTCGGCCGCTGGGCAACGGGCACAACAAAGAGCGATACAAAATAATCAAGCAGTCGCACAAGCTCGTCAGCGAGAGGAGGAGGCGAAAGCTTTTGAGAGGCAAGCGGTGCGCGATCAACGCCGAGAGCGCGCAGCAATCGGTCTGCTGCGAAAAGCGAAATTAGCTGAGCGAAAAGGCAATCGCAAATTGGCCGCCAAATATTATTATCGGGCATTGCGCCGCGACTCGGCGATCGTCAATCCAATTGCACAGAAAGGTTTAAATCAACTCGGGGCCAACCCCAAGTAACTGCCGGTTCTATTGGGTAATCTCCAAGCGGCTTTTCACTCGCTCGATTCGAAGACGGGGGGCCTGGAGGTCGTATCGACTCGTGGGACCTGCGATCGGCGATGATGGCTTGCTGACTGATGCACTACTGAGTTGGCATCAGGCGAACGATGTTAACTTTTCAGTTTCCGTCCGTCGGTTTGGCGTAACCTTGTGTCACGAGCCAATGGCCGCCATGTTTTGGCCAGGTCGAAATTTGCGAATTCGCCACATCACGCAATCCATAGCCATGCCCGCCGTTCCCGTAAACGTGCAATTCGGCCGGAATGCTGTGGCGTTTCAAACTCGCATAAAAGAGTACAGCACCCAGCGAGGAAGAATTGTCATCATGGGTATGTACAAGAAACGTAGGTGGGCAGTTTGCGGGCGGCCCCACTTCTTGAATCAGTTGATCGCGCTCACCATCGTAAATATTCCAGGGGTAAATCAGCATGGCAAAATCTGGGCGATGCGATGTTTGATCGATATCGTCGATGGGATCGTAGGCCAATTGGCCCTGATCGCCGAGTAATCGAGCAGCAACTTGTCCCCCTGCAGAGAATCCCACGAGGCCAATTCGGTCAGGCTTAAGCCCCCAATCGCGGGCGTTATGTCGCACGAGCGAGAGCAGGCGTTGGGCATCTTGCAGTGGCTCAACCCAACCGGTCTGTGCCGGTCCGGTTGTCGTACGGTAGCTTAATACGAAGGCAGAGATACCGTGTTTGTTCAGCCATTTTGCGGCCTCGGAACCTTCCTTGTCAGGAACGACTTTACCGAATCCGCCCCCCGGAAGAATGACCACACCGGTTCCATTAGGTTGAGGAGCGAGGTGAACTGAGTAAGTAGGGCGCGTAATCTTCACCACGCGTGTCACTGGAGGGATTTCACGTTTGCGAAACGGAAGTAATTCTCCGGTAGATTTCGTCGTTTCTCCAGGTGCCAACCCCGGCCAGACATCTCGCCTTTCAGCTGCGCTTAATGTCGTAGCACCGAAGGCAATCAGCAGAATAAGGGTTCGATACATAGTTCAGCTACTTTCGGTTAGCGAATGATCGGATGGACGACTTTTGATTCTTCCACACCCGTTAGGCGAAAATCAAGTCCTTGAAATCGGTAACTGAACTTCTCATGATCGACACCCAGTAAATGGAGAATTGTCGCGTGCAGATCACGCACCTGTACGGGATTTTCCGCGACATTGTAGCTGAATTCGTCGGTCGCCCCATACGTTATACCTGATTCAATTCCGCCGCCAGCAAGCCAGATTGTAAAGCAGCGAGGGTGGTGGTCGCGGCCACCCTCAGGGCTGTCCCACTTGCCCTGCCCCGCCACACCTCGTCCGAATTCGCCACCCCAAATTACCAACGTGTCATCGAGGAGTCCTCGGCGTTTGAGGTCGGTTACTAAGGCCGCACTGGCTTGATCCGTGTCGCGGCAACGTGCCACACACCACGAGCTCAATCGACTGTGGTGATCCCAATCTGGATGGAACAACTGCACAAAGCGTACGCCGCGTTCGATGAGGCGGCGGGCTTGAATGCAGTTCGCGGCGTAACTGCCAGGTCGCCGTGAGTCTTGGCCATACAGGTCGAATGTCTCTTCCGTTTCATCGCTTAAATCATTCAACTCGGGAATGCTGGTTTGCATTCGCCACGCCATCTCATACTGACGAATTCGAGTTTCGATCTCCGGGTCACCTGTGTGATTTGCCCGTAATTGGTTGAGTTCTGCAATCCCATCTAGCATTCCACGCCGAACGGACCGAGGTAATCCGTCCGGATCGCGAAGATAAAGAACGGGATCCTTGGAATTCCTCAGCTTGACGCCCTGGAATCGCGAAGGCAAGAAACCGCTTCCCCAATAGTGGTCGTAGAGCGGTTGATCACTGGGCCGTTTCATTTTTGATATCAACACTAAATAATCCGGCAAATTGTTATTCTCACTACCCAGGCCGTAACTCGTCCATGCTCCCAAACTGGGGCGCCCGGGGATCTCGTGGCCGGTGAGGAATTTTGTCATTGCCGGAGCATGGTTAATTTGATCGGTCACCATCGACTTGACGAAACACAAATCATCAGCGACTCTCGCATGATGAGGCAGCCATTCACCGATCGTAGCACCACTTGCTCCGTATTGTCGGAAGCGGGTTCGCGCTGGCATGACGAGCTGTTTTTGGTTAGCGGTCATGGTAGTCAGCCGCTGTCCCTGCCGAACACTGTCGGGAAGTTCCTTGCCAGCCCACTTTTCTAAGCCCGATTTGTAATCGAAAAGTTCAATCTGCGAGGGTCCACCGGATTGAGTCAAGAAAATGACGTTTTTTGCGCGTGGAGGATGATGCAATACGGATCCTGCCGCCAGCGGACCGGCCGATGCTGTTTGCGTGTCGATTTCCAATAACCCCAAAGCCAACGCGCCGAGGCCGAGCCCCGAACAGCGCGACAGGAATTGTCGCCGAGCCAACCGCGTTTTATCGACATGGGGCTGCTGCTGCGTCCCGGCAGGGTCATTCATGGGTGATGGCCTCGTCAAGATTGAACACTAGGCTAGTCAACACGGTGTAAGCCGAAAGCTCGGAAGGCATGTTGGTCGTTTGCTGTTCTGGCTGGCCAAACTGCAGGAATCGCTTCGCCTCTTCCGGTTCCGCCCGGTAGAACTCAATCGCACTCGACAGCTCTCGCGTCAGAATCTGTTCCTCGTTATCAGTGGGTTTCCGCGAAACGATCGTAGTAAAGATAAAAGCAACGCGACTCTCGGTGTCGGGCTGTGTGAGCAATGCGGTTCTCGCTAACGCGCGAGAAGCCTCCAGGATGCTCAAATCATTCAGCAGTGTTAAAGCATGCAGCGGAGTATTTGTTCGTCGTGGTCGGACCTCACACACACGTCGTTGTGAGCTGTCAAAAAGAAAGGTGGGCGCCGCCGACCGTCGCCAAAAGGCGTAAAGTGATCGCCGGTGCTGAGCCACACCCTGACTCGGCTGATAGCGGAAACGGCCCATGAACATTTCCGCCCACACACCATCCGGTTGGTAGGGCATCACCGGGGGACCGCCCAACACCGGATTAAGCAATCCACTTGATTGCAACGCCGCATCACGGATCATCCAACTTGGCAAACGGTACCTCGTCGCGCGGCCTAATAACTTATTTTGCGGATCAAGCTCAAGCAGTTCCGGCGTCACATGACTGCTCTGGCAGTAGGTGTCACTGGTGACAATGAGCCGTAAGATATGCTGCAAATCCCAATCGTGGTCCATTAGCTCGACGGCAAGCCAGTCGAGCAGTTGGGGATGCGTGGGCAACTCGCCCTGCAATCCAAAGTCCTCCGGGGTTCGGACGATTCCCGCACCAAAGCAAAGCTGCCAGAGCTGATTTACAACGACCCGAGCGGTAAGCGGATTGTCACGTGATACCAGCCAATGGGCCAGATCGAGTCGGGTCTGCTCTTCTTCCTGAGGCCAGGGCAAAACTGAAGCCAAGACTTGAGGCCGAACCTTATCACCTTTTTGATCCCACACCCCCCTTTCCAGGACGTGTGTTGATCGAGGGCTATCTCGTTCGGCAAGTACCATAACATTCAGCTCCTTGGCAGCGTGCTGAAAGTTCGACAATTGATTACGAGCCCGATCAAGGCTCGATTTCGCAAGCTGGTAACCACGGTGATCCGTCAGGAATTGTTCAAATAATCGAGCTCGCAACCCATCTGAGATCGAAGTTGGCTTCGCGACTGTTTTCGCCAATTCCTGCAACGGCATGGGGGACAATGACCGCACCGCGTTGCCGGGCTGATCGGTGACCGCAAGGCGGAATCTGCCAATATTGGCATCTCCACGCGTGGAACGGTGGAGCATGACAAAAATCAATTCTTCGTCGGCTTGAAGGAGCAACGGATCAGCTAAGGCGAATACGGCCACATGCGACTGTTGAGCGTCATGAGTCTCCGTTGTCCACCCGTTGCGTGGGTCGTCGTCTAACGTATCTCTAACGTTTCCGTAATTTCGACCTTTGGCCGTCTTTTCCACATCGGCGACCGCAAAAGCCAGTTCCACATCTCTGATCTGAGATTGTCCTTTCATTCGGACTTGCAATTTGACATCGGTGAGAACAAATTCACCTGTCACGCCGCGTGATAGCTTGCCTTCGGTATGCGATTCGTGCGGCAAAACTTCCAGTCTAATTCCTGTGACTCGAGCGAGCGTCGTTGGTGCAATGATTCGATAGTCATCCTGTCGCGGGTTCGGACCACGAACTTGAATCACTCCATTGTCTTCCTGGGTTAGCACCGATCCTTCCGTCGATTCCTGAAGGCGAGGATCCAGAATGGTCCATGGTTGGAAACCCGAGGTCACCTGTTCGCATTGTTTGACGAGCCAAGGTGAGAATTCACGCCGGGCCTGTTCTTTCGTCCGTTCTTCAACGGCTGTTCTGCGCTGCACAAGTTGCTGAGCATCGTCAATCATGCGTTGCGCGTGGGGTGACTTGTATTTCAGATACGGCTTCGCGCCGCCACCTGCCTTGCCATCCTCATCGATACTGTTAAAAAAACCAGTCAGGCTGTAATAGTCGTTTTGTGAAATGGGGTCAAACTTATGTGCGTGGCATTGGCTGCAACCTAAGGTGAGCCCCAGCCAAACAGAACCGGTTGTGTTAACACGATCGCGTACGTAATCGACGCGAGATTCCTCCGGATCGCGACCGCCCTCGCCATTGGTCATGTGGTTTCGGTGAAAGCAAGTGGCTAATTGTTGCTCTGCCGTCGAATCAGGTAGTAAATCGCCGGCAAATTGCTCAATCGTGAATTGATCGAACGGAAGATTCTCGTTGAACGACTGGATCACCCAATCGCGCCACGGCCAGTTAGTCCGAGTTGAATCGGCTTGGTAACCATCGGTATCGGAGTATCGTGCCGCATCGAGCCACCACATTGCCATCCGCTCCCCGAAGTGCGGTGATTTGAGTAGCCGTTCGATATGTTCCTGATAGGTCTGAGCAGATGAATCGTGCCGCGATGCGTTGAGTTCTTTGAGGCCAGGAGGCAAACCGATCAGATCAAAAGAGGCTCTCCGATAAAGCGTCTCGTTGGGTGCTCGCTCCGAAAGAGACAGCCCTTCTTTTGAAAGTCGTGCAACGACAAACGAGTCAATTGGGTGGGCTTCCTCATTCGGCAAGTTGGGACGCCGGGGTTTTTCGAATGCCCAATGCCGTCCCCAAGTGGCGCCTTCCGCAATCCACTTTCTGAGGGTAGCGATTTCACCCTCCGAAAGTGGTTTGCGATTTGAATCAGGAGGTGGCATCTGAAGGTCGGGATCGCTGCTTGTCACGCGCGATATCATTTCACTTGCTTCAGGATCCGAGGGAACAATCGCCGCAAGTTCGATGGCTGATTCGGCCTGATCAAGCCGAAGATCGGACTGACGTTGCGTTTCGTCTGGTCCGTGACAATGAAAGCAACGGTCCGAAAGAACGGGGAGCACGTCACGGCTGAAATCGATCTGCTCTTCTGCTGACGTGTTGGTCATCAGTCCGAGCACAGCCAAGAGTGGGACAATTCGGCGATAAGCTGAAATACACATGAGCAAGCAGGTGCGGCGACAGGTGGGTATTGAGGAAAGAAACGTCATTCATCGATGGAATTCACAGTTGCCCCGAAAAAGACAACCGTGATTGCCACACTACAACCCTAATCGAAACGGGCGTCCAAGTCATGCACCAACCGACCCCAGATTGGTACAATTTGACCACAGGCGGGGTAAGCCACTTTCTGCCTGCGGCTTTCGCTTCGCGTGGCGAACCATTCGATGCTATTTGGGGGAGAGATCGGCAGCGACGGCCCTCGGAGCTAATCTGGGCACTCACTCGACGGGAAGTTGTGACGAGATCTGACCGAACAGCAACTTCGCCCAGAATTCCGACCGATGCTTTCTGGGCGTGGAAACAGGCTTGAAAGATAAAAAGCCTTCTTCCCAGAACCGGAAAGAAGGCTTTGTCTCGCAACCATTGAGGTCAACCAAGTCGCCCTGTCGTTATTTGCGATTTCGCGTCAGGGCAATCAGGCCGATCAGCAAAAGCACCAAGGAGGACGGTTCGGGAATAGCGACGGCCGGATTGGGCCCGCCTGGTCGCTCTCCGGCGTTATAGCCCGCGTTACCAAACGCTGTGACCAAATCACCCGAGTCAAACGTTTGGTCGCCATCCCAATCGCCTTGCTTCCAAGTTGCGGCTTCACCCGTTTCGTATTTTGCAAACGAAAATACGGTGACCAAGTCCGAACTGTTGAAAAGACCATCCAAATTGGCATCGCCCATCCAGGTGTTCTTAAAATCATTTACCCAAACAACTCGGTCGGCTGTGTTTACAACACCGTCTTTATTGGCGTCGTAGCTCAGGTCCTGATTCACGATGCCTACAGAGGCCTGTAAGTCGAGATCACCTTCATCCAAGAAACCGTTGCTATTGTAGTCGCCCACTTTTCCAACCGGACCATCGGGAATCCGGAATGCGATTTCACCTAATCCGACACGATCACCACCTGGGCCCCATCCGTTTTCGCCGGATCCGTCGCCTGGATCATCGAAGTAGTTGTCCGTGACCGTCATTTGGACATAGCGAGCCGTCACTTGTTGATCGAATTCAAAGCTACGGCGCTCAATCGCCAGGAATTCGTCGAACTCTTCGACGAGGAACGATGGGTTGTAGGTAATACCCGAGCCAAAACCACCAGTGCCTTCGGCGCTGGTGGCGAACAGTAACTCGAATTCTCGCGTCCCATTTGTGTTTCCGTCTTCGTAGCCCCAAGTGCTAATCTCATCAAGTAGGACGTCAGCACCTAAATCGAGTTGAATTACGGGCATCCCTACGCAATCAATGTAGTCGGCTGGATAACCACAATCTGCCGTCGTGACCCAATTCCCTTCGGCGCCCGAGCCGATTTTGTCATAGGGCTCTTCTTCTTCAAAACCATAACCGGGGCCTTGGATGAGATTAGATGCCGGCCAGTACTCGCCGCCAATATCATCGGGATAGAAAACTTCGACAGACTCGAATTCGTCTGGGAACTCGTAAAATTCGTCAGCGAAGGCCTGCGACGTGCAGAAAGCACATAAAACACAAAACATCGTTAGGTGACGTATCACTGGCAAACTCCTTGGGGGGGGGATTATTTCTGGATAACTCCCTACTTTGCCGGTTTTTCTTGATTTGTCAATTCGCAAAGTGAAGACGGCCATCAAAAACGATCAAAAAGGGATTTGCGTCGGCGGGCAGCCTGGCGGTGTAAAGTATCTGAAACGAGAAAACGCCTGGCATTCTTGCGTTCCATCGCTTTCCGCTAATCGACAACATCAGCGTTTAACATCGGATGGGCTAGCCGCTGGTAGTGCGATTCATGAGCAGAAACGGGATGGGTCGATCGCCTTCCATCCGGCCAGCAAATTTGAACTTGGCTCGGACGTTGGCTCCAATAGAGTCGCGATGGAAGTTGTGTGAGATAGCCTTCGCCCGCTCCGACAACCCGCATGGCGAGCGCGCCGTCCTCGTAGATCGCAGTGACATGCGCTCCGATACCATCTTCATTGCCGCGAGGTCCAAGTAATTGAAGCACATAGGGTGACTTTGAGCTGGGCGGCGATTGTGCAAAACAGCGGGGTGAACCGTCATTGAGGGTCACGACCAGATCTTGCCAACCATCGTGATTGATATCGACTGCTGCCGCGGCCTTAGCGTCCTCTGGAATCACAATTCCGCTCTGATCAGGCCAGACGCTCGTGTATCCCTCGGTTGATTGAAATTCCAGAAGTGTTCCAACGGCACCATTCATACGTCCCGTTTCTCGTTGGGGACTGTAGAAGTTTTGAGCAACAAACAAACTGGGATAGGACTTCCCGGTTTCCAGGAATACGGCGCCAAACGCCGGCGCAGTTTGGGCCATTGGAGGAAGTGAACGCGTTTCGAAATGACCATCGCCGTCATTCAACAAAAGGCAACTCGCCAGCACTGTCACCTTCAATTGGAGTGCGTCATCAAGGTTCGTTTGTGAATAAATGTCCTCAAGCGTCGCACTCGCGAAGCTATGGTAGGAGTCGAACCGCTCGCGAAGAACCGGCATGGCATTACTCGAACAGCTACGACCGCGAATTGGCAGAAGTGCCGAATCCGTGGACTTGGCCTCTACGATCCGTGTTTTACCGCTTCCATCAAAGTCATGAAAGAAGATCATTTGGGGATGATCTGGCGAGGGGTGGTACTTCGTGTTATGTCCGAAATTGCTGGCAATTAGATCCAGGTCACCATCCGCGTCAACGTCAGAGACGGCCAAGCCGTTCCACCAGCCCAGTAAGTTGGCCAAGCCAGCCTCCTGGCTATGATCTTGGAGCGTCCCCTGCTGGTTTAAGTACAACTGTATCGGGCCGTATTCGCTCGCTGTGATCAAGTCACACCAACCATCTGAATTCACGTCACACCAAAGAGCCGAGGTAACCATTCCAGCCTCGAGTAAGTCGGCACACCGTTGCTGTGTTTCGTCTTGAAATTTCCCCTGATGATTGACGAGCAGTCGGCTGGGAGAGCTCAAAGGATATTGCCCGGGCAACACGCGACTACCAACGAATAAGTCCAGATCACCGTCACGGTCAAAGTCATTCGCAGTGACAGGCCCACCACTCTCACGTAGGTCTGGCAAACGGTCGTTCGCCAATTTCCAGACGACCGTGTTGTCAGCGGCCAGCCCTTGGTTGAGATAAAGCCGATCCCTTAACCGTTCGTCTTGCTGGCCCGCCTCAACACCTCCGCTGACCACAAAGAGGTCTCGGTCACCATCCGCATCGACATCGATGAATAGGCACCCCATATCTTCAGCGGCCGCATCCGCCGCAAAGATGCGTGTGTCGGGCGCCGTAAAGCCGCCTGCCCCATCAGCAAGCAGCAATTGTCCCGACTGCCCGGCTGCTCCACCCAAGAACAGATCGACAAGGTCGTCACCATTCACGTCCGCCCAGGCCATTCCAGGCCCCAACTGGGAGAGTTTGTTGGGTAGCAGCGGTTGCTGGACATAATCATCAAAGGGACGCTCGACGTGTTGAGCTTTTGCCAAGGTATCACTCTGTTCAGAAAATGCATCCGCTTGATCGTTCCTAGCAAGGGGTTCGCCTTGGGGAGAATCCTCTTCGACCACGGTAATCAACTGATTGGCGGCAACATCGGTAAGCGTCTGCACCGATCCGCTCGGCCATTGGATGGTGATTTCGGGAACGACCTCTTGCGCACCAAGTCCGAAATAGACGTAAGGGTCGTTGGACGACATGTATCCGTTGTGGGGATTGAACCATCGCATCTGTCGACCGCACCGGATGACTGCACCATATCCTTGGGAATTACTTTGACGACCTCGAAGAGCTAGTTTCAAGCGATTTGCCGACGCGGGTGACCCATTACGATAGACGGAAGGCATCGCGTCGAAATTATTCACAATCAGATCAAGGTCGCCATCGTTGTCCAAGTCTCCAAAAGCCGCTCCAAAACTGATCCCCAATAAATCAACACCCCACTCTTTGGAAACGTTCTTGAATTTGACTTGATCTCGCTCGCTGGATTGATTGCGGAACGCGAGATTCTTTTCTTTCAGGATCGGCGCTTTGTACCAAGCAAGAGGATCTTTTCTTCCTGATTGTTTGAGCCTTAAATTAAAATCACTATCGAGATAATCCCGTGTGAAGCCGTTGGTCATGAAGGCATCTTCAAACCCATCATTGTCCAAGTCGGCCAGTTTCACCGACCAAGTCCAATCAGAATTTGCCAGCCCTGCCGCTTGGGCGATCTCGAGAAAGCGATTTGTCCCGGTGTTCAAAAAGAGCGCATTTCGCATGTGCTGACGCGGCTCGGTCCAATCCAGGAACCATGCAAGGGCATCCATGTTCCCCATCGACATTTTTTGCCGGTAATGCGATGTACCCGCCATATCAGTCGCGAGCAAGTCCAAGCGGCCATCACGATTGATATCAGCAAAGGCTGCTCCCATGGTAAACCAAGGGGTGCTTGGCAACGCCGACTGCGTGTTGTCAGTAAAGGTGCCATCCCCGTTATTTAAATAGAACCGATCGGGGTCAGTAAAATCATTGGCCACATACAAATCGGGCCAGCCGTCGCTGTTTGCGTCCCACCAAGTGACATCCAAGCCGTGATAGTATCCGGCAAGCTTCGCCGATCGGGAGACGTCGGCAAAACGCAACGCCCCTGTCTCCTTCAACAAATTCTTAAACAGATGGTCCGCTTGGCCTGCCTTGAAAAACTTCTGCTCACCAGTTGGAAGCGTGAGGACACCCACCTCCTCAAGATAGTCGGGCGCCACACGGTAATTACCACGTCTGCCCAAATACTTGACCTCTTTCTCTGTTTTAGGCTCGATGCGATTTGTCGTGAGATATCCATCCAGATCGCCGTCATTGTCGAAATCAGCCCAAGCCATTTTCACGCTCGCTCCGCGAAAATCGAGACCGATTTGTTTTGCAACTTCGCGAAACTTCCCCGATCCTTCATTAAGAAATACGAGGTTAGGTGACTGATAGCTGCAAACTACCAAATCCAAACGATGGTCCTGATTTAAATCCACCCAAGCAGCTCCAGTGGTCCAGTGATCCTCACAAGATAGACCTGCTGATTGCGTACTGTTTTCGAATTTAAAATCACCCAAGTTTCGGTACAACTGCAAGCCACCATGCGGACGTGTCAGCAAGACGTCAGTCAGGCCATCACCGTCATAGTCACCCATGCAAACACCGCCGCCTGTAAAACCGGTTTTCAATAACAATTGCTCATAGCGACTGCTTGGTTTCCACTCATGGCGAAAATCGATTCCTAAGGACGCCGCATCCAAACTTTCCATCAGCTTTTGGGGTGCCGATGCAGCAGGCGTCATGAGGCGGCTGGCAGAGGTGAGGGGATCGGGTGCGGGGCTAGATTCACGCTGACATCCAAATGCCAACAATACCAGTGACACCCATGCCACCCGAAAGGTGCTAGGCGTGATCGTCCCAGACCTATAGAAGTCAGGCAGAACCGAATGAATTGAATTCATAACGAAAACAGCAGGCAGGACGCGAGCCAAAACGGGCGACGAACGACGGATCAGCACCCATTGTAACCGCTGAATTGATTCCGGGGAGAAAGTCCCGTCGATCCCCGTGGAAAGGAGAATTAGCTTGGCGAATGAATAAAAAAGGGCAAGCCGTTTCCTGGCTTGCCCTGAATACTCACCTCTTTTCGCTAGATTCTTATTTACGGCGACGCAAACCAAGTAAGCCGACGACCGCCGTGATCAACAACAAGACGGAACTCGGTTCGGGTACCACCTGGAAAGCAATTTCACCCAAACCAACACGATCGCCACCCGGCGCCCCTCCGGCACTGCCATCGCCAGGAGCTACAAAGAAATTGTCTTCGGCCACAAATTCAACGTAAACGGAATTCAATGTCAATCTGCGAAGCCTGGGGAAGCCGGGGCTTTCCGGTCCCTATATTCAAAGAGCTTATCAACCGACTTTGCCTCCGCGCAACGGCTAAGATCGAGGAGTATCCGCTCCTGAATGCAGCAGATCGTCGCTTGGACCGGATTTCGTATTCCGAATAATCGAATTCAAGGCTAAAACATCTGGACTTTTAAATTCACGGCTAAATTCACCGCCCAGAGCCTTATTTCGGATCAACTCAAGGCAGGTGAGGCCGAGACGACCTCTTTCGGAGGCGGTAGACGATTGGGAGCGTTTGCGGTGGGTGTAGAACGTCTAAGATTCTTTGCGGAATAAACCGGGGCTCGTGATGGACGACGACAACAAGAAACTTCAAGCAACTCCGCAATCGAGCGAGAAGCTAGAAGTAAAGGATGCACAGGTGATTTTCGCCAGTGTCTGGAATGAACTTGAGACCGAATTCGGCCACGAAAATCTGCGATTTTCGAAAGAACTGATTCTGCTCGGAGGAGCTCCTGGAGCGGGAAAAGGCACGAATACCGGTTTCATTATGAAAGCGCGTGATCTGACCTGCGAGCCGATCGTGGTGAGTTCCCTGCTAAACAGTCCGGAGGCGAAGCAGATCAAAGAAACGGGGGGAATGGTCGGTGATCGAGAGGTCGTTCGACTCGTGTTCAAGCAACTCTTAGACGAAGATTACCGTGACGGTTGCGTTCTCGATGGTTTTCCACGGACGAGAGTTCAAGTCGAATGTTTGAAACTGTTGGTTCAGAAGATGAATCAGCTCTACCGAGAATATTATGATACGACTTTGGCGATCAACTTTCGCAAACCAACGATTCACGTCATGGTCTTGTTCGTTGACGAACAAACCAGCGTGGAACGTCAGCTGAAACGCGGACGAGAGGTCGCCAAATGGAATTTGAGAGCTGACGGAGAAGGTCTTCCACTGCGAGAGGAGCGGGCCACCGATCAAAGCCCAGACGCAGCCCGTCAACGCTATCGAGTCTTCAAAGAAAAGACATGGGAAGCATTACAGTCGCTGCGTGCCGTTTATCACTATCACTTCGTGAATGCTCAAGGCACGATTGAAGACGTTGAGCGGAATATCCGCAAGGAACTTGATTATCAATCGACGTTAGAGCTCGACCCGCGTACCTATGATGCGGTCCGGCGACTTCCCCTAGCCTCAGATCTGGTAATGCATGCGAGACAAGAACTTGTCAAGCGCATGGATGGTTATGAGCTTGAGAATCGAAAACTGTTTCACCGCGTTATACAACTCATCGAAGATCGATTTATGCCGATCGTGAAACGCCACGCCATACCAGGCATGGCGATCGTAAACTCAGAAGACAATCTGCTGCAAAATCCTCTCGCGTTGACGATGGTTATCGACATTTTCGCAGAACGAGGATATCGCGCTGTGGCAAATGTCAATTACGATGAAGTCCCAGAACACCTGGATCTGCAGACAGGAAGGATCACCTGTTCCAGTAAAAAGGTCTACCGATTCCAAATTCGTTTTGCCGGTTCAGAAATTCGCCGTGGTGGGGCCTGATTCGGGGGGGCGTGGGTTTCGAAATCCACAGCCCAAGACTCGACGTGTCCGACCTCCGATCGGAAGATCGCCCAAAGCTGTCGCGCCATGCCACGGTTGATTACAGTCTCGAACTCGCGGAAACCGACGTGTCCCGGTTTCTCCCAATCGGACCCACTTGTTGAGCGTTCGAATCCGCCGATTGGTCTGACTTCATTCTAGAGATTTTGACATGGGGGCTGCAGCGACACTTGTCATGTCGAGCGTCGAATACCTCGTCACGATTCCCTTTTATGCACAACCTGACGTGACGTCAGCAGCAGGGCTCTGAGTTTAGGTGGTTCAATCTGGCGGAAAGAGCCGAAGAAACGTCCAGAGAACTCCTTTGAGTAAGGTTGTCATTTGCTCTAATTTGTGTCATTCTCTCAACAGCGTAAACGCAGCTTTTGGCACCGACGATCTTCGCAGCGCAAAGGTAATGAGAAGGCCGACTTACAGTTTAGAAAGTTCCTGATGCGAGTTTTGTTTTTTACTCATTATTTCCCCCCTGAAGGAAATGCCCCCGCATCGCGAACTCTTGAAAACTGCCGGCGCTGGGTGTCCCAAGGCCATCAAGTCACCGTTGTGACATGCACACCAAATAGCCCAACCGGCATCCCCTATTCAGGCTATGAAAATCGGCTTTTTCAGCGTGAAGAGATTGAGGGGATCGAGGTTTGTCGTGTTTGGACCTACTTGGCCGCCAACAAAGGAGTCTTTCACCGCACGACCAGTTTCATCTCTTTCATGCTAAGTGCGATCATTTATTCGTTGTGGCGACGCCGACCTGATGTGATTATCGCCACCTCGCCACAGTTTTTTTGCGGCTGGGCTGGGGTGGTCGTAAGTTGGCTGAAATGGCGTCCCCTGATCCTCGAAATTCGGGACATTTGGCCCGAGTCGATTTCCGCCGTGGGCGCCATGAGAAATCGGTTTGTGCTAGGGATTTTGGAGCTCCTAGAAAAATGGATGTACGCGGCCGCCACACACATCGTGACCGTAGGAAAGGGTTACCGACAAAAGCTGCTGGAACGCAATGTACCGGCCAACAAAATCTCTATTGTGACCAACGGCGCAGATACAGAATTCTTTCGTCCGTTGCCGCCCGATGAGGCAGTACGCCAGGAATATGGATTACACGACAAATTCGTTTGTGCTTCCATCGGGACCCTTGGCCTCAGCTCGGGCCTGCAAATTGTGCCCAAAGCAGCCCAAATCCTCCACCAACGGAACCGAAACGATATTGTGTTCATGTTGGTTGGTGACGGAGCGATTGGCGACGAGCTAAAACAAATGGTCGGCCACATGGGCCTGAAGAATGTCATCTTTACGGGGCGCCAAAATAAAAATCGCGTCCCGGCTTTTCTCTCCATTTCCGACGTTTGTCTTGCGCATCTACAACGACGTGAACTCTTCCAAACTGTCATTCCTTCGAAGATTTTTGAGGCGATGGCAATGGCAAAACCGATTCTGTTGGGCGTGGAGGGCTTGGCCGCGGAACTTGTTGAGCGGGCAGGTGCTGGTGTTTGCTTTGAACCAGATAATGCCGAACAGTTGGCCGACATTCTGGAGCAACTTTTGGACGATCCCGCTCGACTCAAACAATACGCTGCAGCCGGTGAATCTTATGTGCGTGAGCACTTTAATTGGGACAATCTGTCTCGTGAGTACTTGGAAATTGTCGAAGACATATTGAGACCTGGAAAGAATCGATAAAAACGGTTGGACGAGAGCAAACCCTCACGTTGCGACGATCAAGACGGTTGGTCACCCAACAATTGCTCCTCCATTCGGCCTGTGCTACCATTGTGCGGCGCTGGCGAAAGAGTAAAGTCCTAGCTTGGCTCAATTCTGCCTGAGTTTCTTGGATTGCCTGTTGGTCGAATGGCCGTACCAACGCACGTGGTCTGGCGAACGCCCAGTGCAAAACCCATAATGTTTGTATCAAGAAACCTCTTTTCTCGAGTCGCTAACTGTTGTCACTATGAGCTCGCTTGTCCGCTGGATCGATCGCACTTTTTATTCCGACTACGAGTCCAAGTGGGACGAGAAGTTATTACGCGACTGCATGCTCAAAGTGCTCACACCCGAGAGTCGACTTCTCGACTTGGGGGCGGGACGCGGCGCTCTTCCTCAAACCAACTACAAGGATCATTGTGCATTTGTTGCGGGTGTGGACCCCGACCCGGCCGTTTTGACCAATCCGCACCTGCACGACGCAAAGGTCCAGGAGGCTCCCGACTATCTGATCCCCTACCCGGACGAGTCTTTCAACGTAGTGGTCAGTAATTCGGTCATCGAGCATATCCGAGATCCAAATGCCTTTTTCGCAGAAGTGAATCGGGTTCTCACGCCGGGCGGTATCTTCGTCGCGAAAACACCCAACCTGTTTCATTACATGCCGACCGTAGCCCGATTTACCCCTCACTGGTTCCACGCGTTCTACAACAAACTGCGTGGCCGCGAAGAGGAAGATACTTTCCCGACAACCTATCCCTGCAATGGCAAAGGCAAGGTTGCAAAAACGGCAAAAGCCTCGGGATTCGATGTTGTAAAAATTGATATTATCGAGGGAAGGCCAGAGTACATGCGGCTGACCGCGGCAACCTATTTCTGTGGCCTTGCCTATGAACGTTTCGTCAATCTATCACCGATCTTCGAGTCGTTTCGCATTGTCATGATTTTTCACGTGCGGAAGATCGGACCACCGTCATAGAACCCGTTGGTTCACCGTAGTTCAACGATCGGCCATCAATCCTGAGTAGTTGTCAAGATTCGTTCCGAAGCCCGGACGAGGATTTCCAAAAAGCGACCTTTACACGTTGCCGACTTGAGGGGCTGTGCTTTTGGCATCGCTTACTACTCTTGCGTAGTTCATGAAACAAAACGGATTTTGCAATGCTCACCACGCAAGAGACGCCGCCCAAATGAAAAAGTCATCCGACCAACTTACAACACTCATTATTTTCGCTCTACTCACCCTGCCCTCCTCCGGCTAAGGCCTGTACCGGGATCGTCCTGAAGAGTGCGGATGAGGTTACAGTAGCCGCTCAGACGATGGAATTTGGTTTCGACATTCGTTCGAAACTTGCCTTGGTTCCAGCGGGAACCCAGATTGCGACGCTCGCCTCGATGAAAAAGAAAGCGGTTTCACGTATGAAGCTAAGTAGGGTTTTGCCGGCGCCAACTGTTTCGACAGGCCGATCGTGATCGACGGCATCAGTGAGAAAGGGCTTTACTTCGGCGGCTTTTATTTTACGGGTGCGGCAGTCTTGGGAAAAGTAAACGCTGACAACCGAGACCGTGCCGTCTCGAGTGATGAGCTAGGCAATTGGATCCTTTCTCAATTCGCGACCGTCGAAGAAGTAAAAAACTCACTTCGGCAAATCGAAGTTATGGGCACTTATATCAAGAAATTCAGGGCGTCGCCCCCTTGCATCACGCCGTTTTCGATTCCTCAGGCGGGTCGATTGTCATTGAGTACACTGAATCGGGGCTTACCATCCATGAAAACACAGTCAATGCTATCGCTAACAACCCAACTTACGACTGGCAGATTACGAACCTGCGGAATTACGTGGGCCTGCGTCCCATCAATCGAGATTTGGTGACGGTCGCTCGTCAAACCCTCCGTCCCTTTGGCCAGGGAACAGGCCTATTTAGCCTAACCTGGTGACTACTCCTCTCCGTCACGTTTTGTTCGTGCCGTCGCCTTTGCGAATGGCTCTTTGCCCAGCAAGACAGCCGACGACACGGTGTTCAAAGCTTTTCATATTTTAAACAGCTTCGACATTCCCAAGGGCGTCGTGCGTGAATCCGAAAATCCAGACCTTACCGACGACACTATTTGGACATCTGCGAGTGACACACGAAATGCGGTCTACTATTACAAAACGTACTTGGGACAAGCCGTCGAGTGCGTCCGAGTACGTGCGGCGGTAAAAGGGCTGAAAGCTCCGTTTACTTTGTCCATGGACAATTCGTTTCTCGTGCGGGACCGCACCTCCGAGGTGAGAAAGTAGCGTGGCATCGTCGGCGCCAATACGACGACCACGGTACGAGGCAGCGGCAACAAGCAACGTTTGGTTGCTGACCTCCGCCAAGATGTTTCGTTCAATCCGAAAAACTTACCTGCTCGCGACCTCGGATTGTGGCTGCTGCTCGCCATACATCAAGTTCAACATCGTCGGTAACTGTCCGAACGGCGCCGTCGAGCATCGCAACTTGAACAAGTCCAACGTGGTGGCTCCGTGACGTGACAATGGCGTACGAGGGCGATCCGTTTCGCCCGTTTTTTCCTTCCTGCCAAGAGTTGAAGTCGACATCGAGGATCTTTTCACCGTCGTCATAACGGACGAATGAATTTGGGGTCAGCGTCGCGGTGAAACCCGTGTGGTGAACGCGACCGTCTGGCCATTCAGTATGTCCCGTCGATTTGAATTGGGCACCGCTTGCGGCGATCTGGGCCGCTTCTTCCGCATTTATTGGGATCTCTGTCGAGGAAGGTCCACCGTTTCGTAAATATGGCTGCCAGGCCTTTACTTCGGCCGTCATCATCGTTTTGCTCGTACCATCACGCACTTTCGCCAGGCGAAGGCGGCTGTTGGGATAAAACGGCCCATTGCCACTTTTACCAGTTTTTGGGTCGTAGACGAACCAGGTGCCGAAATTGAAGCCGTAACTCGTTGGGAAAAGACGGACTTTGCCTTTGCCAGGATCTCGCAATCGATCTGCCCCCGGATCCGACGGACATTGATAACTCGGAATCCGCAGCGAATCGATCGCCCCTTGGAAATCCCAGGCCGACTCCAAGTCAACAAGTCGGTAGAGATTCGCTTCCTCCAAATAAGGCAAGATACGTCCATGGACGCCCCACGAAACATTGTTACCCGTTTCCGTCGCTTCCACGTTCACGACGGCGCTGGGAGGTAACGAACGTCTGGCAGACTCGTAGTTCAAGACACCCAAAGCGAGTTGCCGAATATTGTTTTTGCATTGAACTCTTCTGGCGGCTTCTCTCGCAGAGTTGACCGCAGGGAGCAACAACATAATCAGAATGCTAATAATCGCAATCACAACGAGCAGTTCAATGAGTGTGAATGCCTGTTGACGTACCTTATCGGTTGTCGGGGCGAATGGGGAATCAACCTGGCTGCTGAACTCTTGCGTCTCCCCAGAACTCGTGGGTGTAAACATAATCGAACCTCTATCTCGTAATCGAAGTATTTTCTGCGATGCTTAATAAATTTCTGATTTCTCTTCAGTTAACGCTTCGTTTGACTCACAATCTGTCCATCGATGACAACACCAACACAGTGGGAATCGTATTCGAATGGGTCGCCGTCAAATAGCGAGACATCCCCGTCTTTACCAATTTCGAGTGACCCAACTCGCTTATCAATACCAAGCAATTTTGCGGGGACAATGGTGATTGAATCCAAGGCTTGTTGAAACGACAACCCATTTGCCGCCGCCATCGCCGCCTCGAACAAAACCACGCGAGTTTTTGGTACGTAGGCTTCGTATCCAGCTTGCATGGACACGGAAATCCCCGCATCCACAAGCTTGGCGGCTGTTTCGAAACTGAAATTTTCCAGTTCTCCATTAGGTCTCACCATGGTCGGATGAATAATCACCGGCGTGCCGGCTGCCTTGATTTCCTCAATGAGCAAATAGGACTCCGCTGCTCCATCCAACCACAAACGCAAATCAAATTCCTTGGCCAGTCGCAATGCATTGTTAATATCTTGCGCTTTGTGGGCGGTCACCAACAATGGCAATTCCTGCGAAAGTACTTTCGCCAACGCCTCGCGTCGCAAATCGCGTGGAGGTGTTTCTTCTTTTTCTCCCCGACCACTTTGTTGTTGGGCATATTCCTGTGCTTTAATCAGTTCGGCTCGCAACATGGCAATCATCTTGCCCCGCGTGCCTGGCGATTTGCCACCCGCTTTTCTGGCGTTGCCTGTCAAGGTCACCGCGACCGCCGTGGATTCCGTCAACATTGCATCATCCACGGTATTTCCAGTCGTCTTCGCCACAAACGTTTGCCCCGAAATTAATTCACCGGGTGCGTGTCCGGTATGGATGGTGGTGACGCCGAAGCTTCTCACCCAAGCGATCAGCTCTTCGTGAGCATTGTAGGCATCAATCGCTCGCAATTCCGGTTGAATCGGTGTCGAATGTTCCAATTGATCTTGATCATGTTTGTAATTGAGAATCCCCGATAATCCCACGGTACTGTGGGCGTCGATTAGTCCCGGCGTGACCACTTTGGCGGTAAGAATTGGGTAGCCTTCCGGAACATTGACTTCAGCGGCTTTGCCGATTGTTGATATTTTCCCCTTTTGAATGATGATCATTCCATCGAGGATGGGTGCGCCGGATGACGTGTAGATTGTTTCACCTTGAATTGCAACCTGCGCTTGCGTCGCACTGACTACGCTATACGAGGCTATCAGGCAGATTACATGAAGCAGTATTTTCATTTCCCAGATCCTTGATTAGCCTGATCAAAGCAACAGAAATAGGGAGTTTGGTCGTGTCCCGCACCGTATCCTCCCACGGCATAGAGACGGTCTTGGGGATCCGATCGGTCGAAAACCCGAACTCCCTCCACCCACGTCTCCTGAACTTTGGAATAGATGCTCAAGGGGTCACCATCCAACAGCATGAAGTCGGCATCTTTGCCGGGTGCGAGCGTGCCAATTCGGTCCTGTAGATCCAACATTTCGGCACCTGCAAGGGTTACCCCCGCCAACGCTGCCTTTCGTGACATACCCGCTCGCACGGCCAGCGCTGCGCTTCGCAAAAAATATCGGGAGTCCAAAATCGGATCATCTGTGTGGAAGGCCGTTCGCACCCCAGCCTCTTCCAAGATTCTTCCCGTTTCAAATTTGAGATACCGAGCCTCCAACTTACCTCCGGGTGAATCAATCATGATCATCGAACAGGGGACGTTAGCGGCTGCGATTTCATCCGCCACTTTCCAGCCTTCGCTAACGTGATGCAGGACAACTCGAAAACCAAATTCACGTGAGAGCCTGAGCACGGTGATAATGTCATCATGGCGATGCGTGTGATGGTGAACGATTCTTTTGCCTTGCATTGCTTCAATCAAGGATTCTAGATGCAAATCACGAGGAGGCATTTCCCCCGGATCCTCCTTAGCATCGATGATTTTCCGATGGTATTCGCGTGCTTTGATGTACTGTTCCCGTACGAGGAATGCGGACTTCCCGCGAGACCCAGGAAAAGGAGCGTCCCGCATCGAGTTGGTGCCATTGGCCATCTTGAGACCGCCAAGCGGCCGATTCGCCTCATCTCGGTAAAGAAGATCCTCGATTCTTGTTGGTCCCTTCCCCCCAAACCGCAACTTGACGTAAACCGTCTGTCCACTGCTCAGATGACCGGAACCTGGCATGATGTTTAAACTGGTCAGCCCCCCTGCCAAGGCGCGTTTAAAGCCTGAATCTCGCACGTTAAGCGAATCGAGCACCCGAACACCGGGTTGAATGGGGCCACTACCGTCGGCAGCGTACGGGCCACCGATATGGCTGTGTGTGCAAATCAGACCCGGCATAATCACCTTGCCGGTCGCATCGATTTGTTCCGTTTCCTCCGGCAACTCTACGGCGTCTTGAGGGCCGACAGCCAGGATTGTGTCGCCATCGATCAAAAGGGTACCGCATTCGATCGGCTCACCTTCAATGGGAATGATCCGGGCACCAAGAAAGGCTTTCGGGTGCTCCGCGCTCTCGGCGGATAGAGCGATCAGCAAGACGCCAAGAAAGCAAAATATCTTCATCAAATACTCCGTACAAAAAGATCTCCCATCTCTTTCGATTCGAGACAGGAGCGGGTGGATTGACATTCAAAACATCGGACGGGAGCGTTCAATTCGAGCCTACTTTCATTCTGTCCGGATGCGTTCCGCCACTCGGCGTAAACATTGCAGAATATCTGGCATTCCCATTAATTAATGCATTGAGTCACAAGGCAAGTACGTTCCTCGTTATTCGAACGTTGAAACCATGGAGATGCCAACAATCCATACGGCAGATCTGATCAGGTTCGGTTGTTCGAGTTGATGGGAGGTTGTCGCCTGAGTGGCAAAGTCGCCGTCCAGTCCAAACGTGTCAGGCGGCCTATTCATTCTACCATGAACGCGTATCCAGCGACGAAACGGAGTTTCGATGCGAGGCAGCTTCCGTGTCATTTAGATGACCGTGATCAAGCCAGCAAATCGCTGATAACGTTTCCATGCACATCGGTGAGACGGAAATCACGCCCTTGATGGCGATAGGTAAGCCGTTCATGATCGATCCCCAAGCGATTGAGGATGGTTGCGTTCAGATCATGTATGTGAACTGGTTTATCAATTACGTTATAGCTGAAATCGTCCGTTTCCCCGTAGACGATTCCAGGTCGGATTCCCCCACCTGCCATCCACTTGGTGTAGCAGCGAGGATGGTGATCCCGACCGTAGTTAGTTTTCGAAAGATTGCCCTGACAATAGATTGTCCTGCCAAATTCCCCGCCCCAGATGACCAGGGTATCGTCGAGCATCCCGCGCTGTTTCAAGTCTTGCAGTAGTGCGGCACATGGCTGGTCGATAATGCCACATTGGCGTCGAATGTCTTTGGGGAGGTTGCCGTGTTGATCCCATTGGCGAATAAAGACTTGGGTGAAACGCACGTTTCGCTCGGCAAGTCTCCTGGCTAAGAGACAGTTAGCGGCGAAGGTACCTGGCTTTGTGACTTCAGGCCCGTACATGTCCAGAACATGCTGAGATTCATCTGATATGTCCGTCAGTTCGGGAACCGACGTCTGCATGCGGTAGGCCATTTCATATTGAGCAATACGCGATTGAATTTCAGGATCGCCTACTTCGTTGTAGCGTTCCTGATTCAATTTGGCCAACTGATCCAGCATTCGCCTTCGCATCGCCGGGCTCATCCCATCGGGGTTGGAGAGGTAGAGCACGGGATCGCCATTTGATCGCAAGCTAATCCCTTGATACCGGGTTGATAGAAAGCCGGCGCCCCACAATCGCGCGTAGAGGGCTTGGCCACCGAAGCCACCATTAACTGTCGAATGCAAGACCACAAAAGCGGGCAAATTCTCATTCATGCTGCCGAGGCCGTAGGAAAGCCACGCTCCAGTCGACGGGCGGCCCGGCAGTTGGCTACCGGTTTGAATGTAAGTAATGGCCGGGTCGTGATTGATCGCTTCGGTATTGACGGTCTTAATCACCGCCAGCTCATCGATCATCCCAGCTGTATGCGGCAACAACTCACTAATCCACGTTCCCTGCTCACCGTATTGTTGGAACTTGAAGCTCGAGGGCGCAATGGGAAATCGCTTTTGGCCCGAGGTCATCGTAGTGATTCGCTGTCCGTTGCGCACCGAATCTGGTAGATCTTTGTCGAACCATTCATTCATTTTCGGCTTGTAATCCCACATATCAAGTTGGGATGGCGCACCGGACATGAATAAATAGATAACTCGTTTCGCGCGAGGTGCAAAATGCGGAACATCGGCCAATCCGGCTGCAGCATTTGGCGACGATGTATTGGCAAACAGGCTCGGATTCACAAGCGAAGCGAGGGCCGCCGTACCAATCCCGGTGGCAGTTCGACCGAAAAAATGCCGTCTGGTCTCAACAAGCGCTGATTCACGCAAAGGGTTCATTGAGTCATCCTAGGCTTTGGTGACAGATTCGTTTAGGTTCATCAGCAAGTGGGTAATCATCGTCCACGCACTGATTTCCACAGCATCAAGGGATTCGTTCGGGCTCGACTCGCCGACGCTAATCAAACGCTTCGCTGCCTCCGAATCCGCGGAGAATTCCCGTTGGTATTCCGCAAGTAGACGCAGTAACGATGCTTTCTCCGTCACGTTCGGACGGCGAGATGTTACGGCGCGAAAAGCAAACACAATTCGATCTTCGTCACTAAGCCCACCTTCGGTGACGACGCGCTCGGCAAGCTTGCGTGCTGCTTCAACAAATTGCACGTCGTTCATGAGCACCAAAGCCTGAAGTGGCGTATTGGTTCGAGCTCGACGAACTTGGCAGGTTTCGCGATCCGGAGCGTCAAAGGTGGTCATAGAAGGTGGGGGCGACGTACGTTTCCAAAACGTGTACATACTGCGACGATAGAGGTTTGAGCCTGCATCTTGTTTAAAGACCGATGTGTTACTTCCACCGAATCCGACCGGCTTCCACAAGCCAGCGGGCTGATACGGTCGCACGCTTTTTCCACCAATCGTATCTACCAACAGACCGCTAATTGCCAGAGCCTGGTCACGAATGACTTCCGCATCGAGGCGGAAACGTGGACCTCGGGCAAGCAACCGGTTGTCTGGATCTTGACTGAGATTTTTTGCGGTAACATGCGACGACTGGCGATAGGTGCCCGACATTACAATTTGTTTCACAAAGCGTTTCACATTCCACTGGGATTCGATGAAATCAATTGCCAGCCAATCCAGCAACTCGGGATGAGACGGTTGTTCGCCCTGGACCCCAAAATCCTCGGAAGTCTTGACTAAACCGATCCCGAAAAACTGCTGCCAAAAACGATTTACCGTGACTCGGGCCGTCAACGGATGCTCGGAACTGACTAGCCATTGGGACAATCCAAGCCGATTGGCGGGCCAACTAGCGTCGATCGGCGCCATCCACTCAGGTAGTCGTGAGTCAACCTCATCTCGCTTGAGCGTGTATTCACCTCGTTCGAGTACATGTGCCTGCCGCGGTTCCTTCCGCTCCTCCATCACGAGGGTGGCCGGAATGGCCTTTTCCAGTTCAGACAGTTCCTGTGTCAGATTCTGCCTCTGTTGATGCGGCTCTTGAAATGGAATTCGCGTCTTTGGATTAATCTCGGATAAAAAATATTGCCGTAGTTGTTTTTGCTGATTCGCATCTCGTTCATCCGACTTGACCTCCAAAATCTTTTGAATGGCGTCAGGTAGCGATGGATATTTTGTGCGTTGCCGAAACTGTTCCCACACGATTTGCGATTCGAGTAATTCTTCGGACGGCGGGGAAACGGCTACGACACCCGCTTGGTCCCAGTGAACCGTTCCCTTGAACTGGGCAAAAGACCAACCATTTAGCTCCGCTCCATCCCCAAGCCCCACCGCGCCGGCCGGCACTTCCAAGCGAACCCATTTACCGACCTCAGGCAAATCACCTGCTCGGTAATTACTCGGCCCTTTCTTGCCTGCGTTGTGTCCCTTATCTGCCCCCCAGTAAGCTCGATGATCCCAAGAGCCATCGTTGAACTGCAACTGCACCGTCTCGGGTGGATTTTCAGCATCAAGATAGACGTAGGCGAACAATCGGTCGTATCCCCCAATCTGCAGAGGCTTTGCCGCCTTTGTGAAAAATTGCTGGCTTAGTCCATCTGCAGTCCTTACAGTCGACTTTTCACCACGCAAAACAGGGTGTTCCGCGGACGATACAAACTGCCAAGGCTTCTCTCCATCTCCTCCGGCCTCAGCTCCCTCTGGCAACTTGTCGTCAAACCAAGTGACTTCCACTTCGGTGAGCGAACGGAGAGTTGCATCGATCATCGAGTCGTTGTAATTCACCGCCTGATGCAAGCCTTCCAACTGTTGATTCACTGCGTCAAGTTGTTCCTTAAGCACAGTCTTTCGGCGCGACTGCAATAAGCTCGGCACTTTCACGCTTGGCGGCGGTAGCAACGCATTGCCGTCCATCGCTTTCTCAGTCAGGCTGAAAAAGTAGGAAAACATTTGATAGAATTCACGTTGCGTCAACGGGTCAAACTTGTGATCGTGGCATGCAGCACAACCAGCGGTTAGGCCCAGCCAAACCGTTGAAGTGGTTTCAACTCGGTCCACGGCGTAACGGACGTAATATTCATCATCGATCGATCCACCTTCGCTCGTGGTAACGTTACAACGATTGAAACCGGTTGCAACTCGCTGGGATAATGATGGGGTCGGTAACAAATCACCTGCCAGTTGTTCGATCGTAAACTGATCAAAGGGCATGTTATTATTGAATGCTTCAATCACCCAATCACGGTAGGGCCAAATTGATCGTTCATTATCTAAGTGCAATCCATGCGTGTCTGCGAATCGCGCTGCATCGAGCCAAATGCGTCCCATGTGCTCGCCATATCGGGCCGACTCAAGGAGCCGGTCGACGACCCGTTCATAGGCGTTAGGAGATTTGTCGTTAAGAAAGTTATCAACATCCTGGATTGTTGGCGGTAGACCCGTCAGATCCAGGGTGACTCGACGAATCAACGTTTCCTTATCAGCAACCTCTTCGGGGACTAATCCAGCCCTACGCAGGCTTGCGTGAATGAAGTGATCAATCGGGCCAAGCGGTTTCCACGCACTGAGTGACTCCAACGCATCGTAGTTCGCCTTGGGAATTAACGACCTGACAGGTGGCTGAAATGCCCAATGCTTGGACCATGCTGCGCCTTGGTCGACCCAATTCGATAAGGTTTTAATTTCTTTCGCGGTGAGCGATTTACCAGATTCGGGTGGAGGCATCCGCAGCTCTTCATCATCCGTCGTGATGCGTTGGATTAATGCACTCGTTTCACGATTGTTCGGTACGATCGCTCGCTCGCCAGAATCGAGTTCGGCGAAAGCTCCCAACTCCTCATCCAATCGCAAACCCGCCTCTCGATTTGCCTCATCGGGTCCATGACATTGGAAGCATTTATCCGACAACACGGGTAACACATCACGGCTGAACACGATCTTTTCGTCAGCCCTTGAGGGCGTACCGTCACCGATGATTACGGAAGTGACTCCAACGGACAGGAGAAGGGGGCCGTATGACAGGGAGGAGGCGATAAACCGCAACGCGAGTGCAACAGTTCGATCAGCAAAAGTGGTCATTGGGAAACACATCTCAATCGGGTGGGAGTCCAGCTGGATTTACAAGTGCGAGAACCACATTCTAGTTCGTTATCCTTCAGTTCGCCAACGGAGGGCGAATTTCAAAGATTCTGGCCGTTTTCGGCAGCTAACGCTTCAAAAAAATGAATGAAAACACTCATTCTACGCCGGAGAGTCGACCCCTTCACGAGAAATCGGCGGTGGGCTTCAACCTGCTGCTCAACGACGAAGCGTTTTTCAGAACAGGGCAACAGGTACGGGTCAATTCTCTGATGCACCCGGCTTTTGATCCGATTTTCGCGTACAACCGGTCCGATCCGGCCGAATGCTCCCCGACGAGTCTTCGGCAAGGACACACGGCCCGGTTCACTTGCCATGCGTATCGAGTTCGATCGGAAGTGCAACTTTGCTGGAGTTGTCGAATCAATCGCCATAGCGAGCAAGGTACTGTTTGAGCCGCAGCTTTTTGGCGGTGTTTTCTGAAGCCATGTAGCGAATCTTCCCGAATATTTTTCGCTCCGGCCCCCAAGCTCGATCGTAACGGCCCAACACCCAAAAAATACCGCTGTAGGAATTCGGATTCCGGCCGTCCAACGCGTATTTGTTGTTGAGCTCAATCATGATCTGCAAAGCCGTACGCGCATCGGGTGTCCAATGAAGGATTTTTTTCCCCCACAACATCCGCAAGTAGTTGTGCATTCGCCCTTCGCAAACGAGTTGCCGTTGGGCCGCATTCCAGAGTTCATCGTGCGTGCGTGAATGTTCAAAGTCTTCTAACTCGTAGAGATACTCACGCGGATCCCGCTCGTGATCCCTCAATGTTGTTTGTGCCCAATCCGGCAACGATTCGTAACGGTCGTAGTCTCGACGCTGCCAGCACATGTTGTAACCAACTTCTCGCCAAGTGATCAATTCGTCTAGAAAAGCTTCCGTTGCGGGCGACGCATTCCACCAACCCTCGCGACTGCCGTTCGCCTTCTCAGCAAGATCCTCAATCGACCATTCGTCGCGCTTCATCAGCTCGTGAAATATTTGGTGGGGTGAAATGTGTCCAAAGTGTAAGTATGGCGATAGACCACTGCCTCCATCACTATCCGGATGGTTTCTCTCTTCTTCATACTCATCCACAGATTGCTTCAAAAATCGCCGCAAACGTGCTTGAGCCGCTTCGCTACCACCAGCGACTGACCCGGGCGTTACGCAGTGATCGATTGGGAAGTCGGCGAGGCTGGCGGGTTCAACGGCCCGACGGGCCACGTCAGCAACAGGCCAACGTTTCCCGATCAGGGGTGGAAGTTGATTGAGTTGCGGCAATTTTTTTCCCGCGAGAGGATTTCGCTGCGGAAACTGCCTCAAATGCGGTCTGAGGTTCTTTTGAAGAAAGCGTCGGAAATAATGAGCGCGCACGAACACCTGATCAGCGGCCCGAAGTGGAAGAATTCCGTTGCTGTCGACCAGCTCAAATCGCCCGCCAATTTGATTTGCGGCGACCCGAGTCATCGCCGGAAGGAAAAAACATGGGAAATCGTCGCCCACCACAGCACAGGCTCGTTCGGCTAAATATTTCAGCAAGCCTGTCCCATCCCCAGGTTCCGATTCCAAATACGGAAAATAAGCAATTCCATGCTTCTTCAATCTCCTCTGGTTGTCCGCCATCCCCTGAATGACAAAATGATGCAGGCGGTCGCTTGCCCACGAATAACCGCTTCTGAGGGCCTCAAAGACGAGCAGTGGTTTTTCACATTCCTCTGCCAACTCGACCGCTCGCTGCAAGCAAAAATTCCACTGACTCCGCCGAATGGCCGTCATCCAGTAGAGCACAAAATCGCCCGTTGGCCGCACAGGCACATCATTAATCACACGAATTCTGCCAGGGGGGACTGGGGAGGTTTTGACCATGATTGCTTGCAGTCAGGTTGAGGAGAAAGATCTGTCTAAGCTCGAGTGTAGGCGGTAAACCTCAATTCGACGACCCGCGGATCTTTGCCTCAGTCACACCGTTCTTGCCGAAAGTAATCTAAAACAGATGCACTGTTGCTCGCCTACAGCCAATAATCAAGCCCTCGTCCAACGGAAGGCGGTCAATAGCCACTCAGTCCTCTAAACCAGGCAGTGTCCCCCGCCTACACATCTCCCCGGTTGCTCAAGAGTTGTCTCTTGCTGCTGGGCCGCTGAAAATAGCAGTCAGAGTCCGTGAATCGGTCGAGTTACAGGAGTACAAGGCTTGGATCGAACTTGGAGATCGGCAACAGTAGCTGACAGAACCAGACAATTTGTTTCTCAATCGGGCTATGCCTTGACGTTGATCCCACGGCCAATACATTGCCGATAAGGTTTTTTGAGAGTTGGTTGATTGAAGTGGGTTCAAGATGCTGCCCCTGTGGAAATCTAGGATATTCTCAGACAAACGGAGCGCCCCCTACCCCATAAACACGAGCAGATGAATTGCTGCTTAAAATTCAGTGAGATCCATGAATGGAATATGGTTTTGAGATAAACGAGTCAGTCGATGCCGCGGTGAAGCGGGTCGCTCGAGCACAGATCAGCCTCGCAATTCACGATGCAAATGACCCGGCCCTTGACCGGCACGAAGTGGTGCATCGGATCCGCAAACGTTGCAAAAAACAGCGAGCCCTCATCCGACTTGTGCGTCCGTCGTTGGCTGACACATTTGGGCGCGATAACGCCTTCTATCGGGAACTTTCCCGTAACCTATCTTCCCTGCGTGATACACAAGCCTTGTTGGAATGTTTTGATCGTACGATCGACCACTTTGCAGCGACGATTGACCGCGATGAGTTTGCCCCAATTCGGAGTTTTCTGATCGATCGTCGGGATGAATGCACTGAAAACAAAGCGAGATTGGTTCGGTTAACGGAAACGACTACTTCCCAATTAGAACACGCAATAGGGTCTGTCCAAGATTGGAAAATTGACTCGAACGACTTTAACGCAGTCGCCCCGGGGCTCGAGAAAACCTATCGCCGCGCGTGCAAGGCAATGCGACAGGTTCGGAAACAGCCGGAAACGGAAAGGCTACACGAATGGCGGAAAAGGGTGAAATACCACGGATACCACGCTGACTTGTTAGCCCGCATCGCTCCCGGTCTGTTGGGGGCTCATGGGAAACTCGCGGAGCAACTCGGAACTCTCCTGGGCGAGGACCACGATTTGGCGGTCCTGAAGGCGACGTTGTTTTCAACGCAATTTTCAACGGGCGGCCCGACGGCGGTGAACAACCAATGCTTGGCACGACTTCGAATCCTTGTCGAAACCCGCCAACTTCAATTGCAGTCAGACGCCCTTGAGTTGGGCCGCATCCTTCTGGCTGAGAAGCCCCGTCATTTGGTCCGTCGCTGGAATCAATATTGGCTGGTCGCACGAGAAACCCAAGCCAACGCAACTTGACTTTTGTCGAGGGGTGATTTTTTTCATCGGATCGATTTGCCTCCGTGTTTCGTGTTCGCCGAACTTGTCGGCCCAGAACAGCTTCCACGCGCATTGCCGCTACAGAAATCGCTCTGGCGAATCGGAACGACGGTACTGATTGGATATTGTCGTTTCCAGGCACACAGGCTGAATGCATTCGAAAAACGATCGTCGCGAGCTAACGGTTGATGGTTGCGTTCGCGTTTAATTCGCTGACTTGTTCGTTCAACGTCAGCATGTCATACAGAAAGCCAACCGCAAAAAGCCCGCCAGTCAACAGATAGATCACACCGGTCACCCACTTGCCGAGATAGAAGCGATGAATGCCGAAAAGTCCCAAGAAGGTCAGCAACACCCAGGCGATGCTGTAATCAAAGGGGCCCGATCGAAACCGAAAATCTGCTTGCCGGTCCATCGACGGAATCAGAAAGAAATCGACAAGCCAGCCGATTAATAACAGTCCGCCTGTAAAGAACCAAAGCGTACCGCTGATTGGCTTCCCGTAGTAGAAACGATGTGAACCAGTAAAGCCAAAAATCCAAAGCGCGTAGCCAACCGTTTTGTAATGGGTATCTTGATCTCGATTAGCACCGGTTTGCATCATCATTAAATCCGCCGTTGGGGTGGAAATGGCCCCCGATACCCGCCTCGAAGTGCTGAGCAGCGGGGCATTCGAGTGTCCATTATTTGTCGGATTTGGATTCCGATGCAAGATAAGTTCTCACCGCCTCCTGCGCTTCCTTCGACAACTGTTCGGGTACGGTGACTACAACCCGAGCTAACTGGTCGCCCTTTTGCTCTTTTTTCCAAATCCCTTGGCCACGAACTCGCAGCACTCGATCGGACGAGGTTCCGGCAGGAATTGTGAGTGAGCCGGTGCCGCGAAGCGTGGGCAAATCAACCTTTCCACCCAACAAGGCGATCCCTACTGGAACAGAGACATCAGATCGAACATTGAGCCCCTCTCGGGTGAACGTCGGATCAGGCTCCACTTCAATTTCAACAAGGAGATCCCCAGCGGGACCCCCATTCAACCCTGCCTCCCCCTGCCCTGCGAGTCGAAGCACTTGCCCCGAATTAACACCTACGGGGATTTTCACGCCGATGACCGAGTGTTCGGCAACCCGTCCCGTTCCGTTGCACTGCGGGCAACCGTTAACAGGCAAGTGGCCGGAGCCATGGCATGTGGAACATTCCGAACTGACCGAAAAAAAACCGCCTTCGCGCTGCCCTTGTCGTGACGAATGCCCCGTGCCACGGCAACTGGGGCAAGTCTTCAAGGATTCGCCTTCACGCAGTCCGGACCCCGAACAAGCCGCACAACTTTTTTCGATCGGAACGGTAATGTCGCGATTCGAACCGAGAGCTGCATCTCGAAAGGGCGTCGTCAACGCGAATCGCAAATCGCGTCCACGCCGCGGCGTCGCTCGTGGTTGGTAGTAACGGTCACCAAAACGGTCCCCGAAAATGTCGCCGAATCGCGAATAGATATCTTCTTCATTGTCGAAGCCCTCGTGACCATGTGTCTCGACATCTTTCATGCCGCCTTGGTCAAAGGCTGCTCGTTTACCCTCATCCGAGAGGATTTCGTAGGCCTCGGAGATTTTCCGAAATTGTTTGGCAGCTTTTTCATCGCCCGCATTCTTGTCGGGATGATACTTCAGCGCAAGTCGTCGATAGGCCCGCTTGATTTCGTCTACGGACGCATCTTTTTCTACGCCCAATAATTCGTACGGATTATCATTCAACACGGTTACCGCCTTCATTCGGAAAAGGGCAGGAGATTTCTCTGACTGCTAATTACGAGCGCGCAATCTTCGTCACACTAATGACCAATACCCCGGAATCATACTGGGCTTTCAAGGTGGTCATATCGACAGCTGTCGGCATTTTTATCTGCCGTTCAAAAAAACCGTACCGCTCTTCCACCTGCTTGGATACTGAGGCGTGGTCATACGGTGTTTCACGTTCCCCTCGCACGGTCACCGAATCGTCTGCGATGCTCAAATCGATATCTTCTTCCAACATGCCTGGCAGTGACAGGAAAACGCGAATGGAATGAGAGGTTTCAACCACATCAGTCGGCGGAATGAAACGAATCGCCTCCTCGGACTGTGAACTGAGTCGAGAGAGGAAAAGCTCCCATAATTGATTCAATTCGCCTTGGAGCGATTCCCATTCCGAATTAGGATTCCATGGTCGTAAATTCATTTGACAGACTTTCCGGAGGCAAGGGTTCGGCTCGTGGCTGACTCGATACTTTCCCGCAGAACGGCAGTTGGCGTCAAGTCCGAGGTCGCTTCCGTCGATGAGGTGGCTTGGCGTAACCAGGCTTGGCTCGTACACTCCCAATGATGATTGAAACAGAAATCGTTCTGATTGGCGCTGGTCCGATAGGTCTCGAAATGGCGGTGGCCTTGCGAGATGCCGGGCTGGAATACGTCCATTTGGAAGCCAAACAGGTTGGAAACACGGTCTCTTGGTTCCCGCAGCAGGCGAGGTTCTTTAGTTCGCCCGAACGGATTGCAATCTGCGGAGTTCCGCTGCAAACCGTGGATCAGTCAAAGGCCACTCGAGAAGACTATCTGGCTTACTTAGTAGGCATCGTCCAACAGTTCAAGTTGCCCATTCGAAGCTACGAGCGAGTGACTCGGGTTCGGAAAACCGAAGAAAAGTATCCCTACGAAATTGAAACCGTACGGTCCGATGGCAATCGGCACTATCGTGCCAAACGGGTGATTTTCACGATTGGGGATATGCATCATCCTCGCCCACTGACGCTACCGAACGGTGATCTGGTTGAGGGATTCAGCCTGCCCCACGTGAGTTCATATTTCAACGAACCTCATCCTTTTTTTGACCAGCGACTCTTGATCGTGGGGGGCCGCAACTCGGCCGTGGAGGCGGCCATTCGCTGCTACCGGGTTGGGGCGAAGGTTTCCCTCAGCTACCGACGGGCGGAGCTGGATTCATCGATCAAGTACTGGCTTAAACCCGAAATCGAGTGGCTGATTCGGCACGGGGAGATCGATTTTTTTCCGCAGACCATTCCCTCGCGTATCACGCCCACCCATGTTCAATTGTCGCACGTCGATCAGGAATTGAAGTTGACGGATCAGCCTCCCAAGAACGCGCCTTTTGATTTCGTGCTTTCGCTAATTGGCTACCAGATGGACTCATCCTTGTATCAAGAAGCGGGAATTGCCCTCACCGGGAGCGGCCAGGCCCCCCAGCATGATTCCAAGACGATGGAAACGAATTTACCGGGCGTCTATGTGGCAGGGACTGGAGCGGCCGGCACGCAAATGCGCTTCAAATTGTTTATTGAGAACTGCCACGCACATGTTGTGAGGATTATGCGTCACCTGACGGGGAATGACCCGCAACACATCAACGCGCTTGCCTTCCAGCAGCTTCGAGAACAAGCATTAATGTCAGAAAGTTGATTCGGACGCAGACTACGGGGGGATCGGTCATTTTTCCCGCCAGCTATCTCGATTCTGACCGCTCTCGCCCTTCTCCCAATGGAGCATTTCATCGATTTTGCCGAGAATCGGCGTCGAGAGCCGGGTGCACAGGATTGAAAGCTAGACTTTCTTTGCGGTCTGACGCTGCAGCTAGTTCGTTCACCGATCCATTCCCCAGCCGAGACAAAAGAAGCTGATGTCCTCTATCGAAACGGGGGAACTCGCCCCGTTAGAGTCACTCGCCATCGGTATCGACGCGTTGGTCGACATTCCCTTGCCCATTGCTGAACAAGCAACGGGTCCCGAGAATGCTCCAGGGTTGTCACCGAGCGACGCACGAATTGTCATCATTGATGACGAGCCGATCAACATCGACCTGCTCAGGCTCTACCTGCAAGAGGGTGGCTATGAGCAATTCACCACCACGGAAGATTCCACGGTGGCTATGGAAATCGTGCGAGTCGAGCAACCAGACGTCATCTTGCTCGACCTCATGATGCCTCGGGTAAACGGCTTCGACATCCTTCGTGAAATACGAAATGACGAAAACCTTCGTCACACACCTGTCATCATCCTCACGGCTTCGAACAATCCTGAATCGAAACTTCAGGCACTGGAGATGGGGGTCAACGAGTTTCTTGCAAAGCCCGTCGATCCGAGTGAATTGTTGCTTCGCTTACGAAACACCCTAGCGGCAAAGGCTTTGCGCGATCATTTGCAGAATTACTCATCCCGATTGGAGGGTGAAGTACGGCAACGAACCTCCGAACTCGACGCCGCTCGTCAGGAAGTGATGCACTGCTTGGCTCGCGCTGCCGAGTTCCGCGATGACGATACCGGCCGCCATGTACTGCGTGTAGGCAGGTACGTTGCTGTCATTGCTCAGGAGATGGGCTTCGACGCCGAACGGGTCGAGATGCTGGAACAGGCAGCCCAACTTCACGACGTCGGGAAAATTGGAATCCCGGATTCGATTTTGCTCAAACCAGGAAAACTAGAAGAGAGCGAATTCGAATTAATGAAGAACCACTGTTCGTTTGGCAAAAAGATCATTCGCCCAATGATCGACGACGACTGGAAAGCCATTCGACGACACACCGAGATTGGCGCGGCCTTATTTGGTATTGCGAGTTCGCCAATCATGAAACTTGCGGCCATCATTGCTGAATCGCACCACGAGCGTTGGAATGGTTCTGGCTATCCCCGCGGGTTAAAAGGAGAACAAATACCGATCGAAGGGCGGATCACGGCGGTGGCTGACGTTTATGATGCACTGTCCACACGACGTCCTTACAAACCGGCGTTTTCCGAAGATAAATGTTTTTCAATTCTGGAAGAAGGTCGGGGTCGACATTTTGACCCGGAGATCCTCGACGCTTTCTTCCGCAGTGCCGAAGCGATCCTACGAGTCCAAAACGATTTCGCTGATCCGTAAACAGGTTTTACACTGCGCAAGGGTTCGAGTCCCTGCCATTGTTGCCCCCTTGTCTCCCTGACGAACATTTTGTCGCTTGCCATTTCAATGTCCCCGTTTTCTAGGCTTCCACGCATTGCACCGGTTTTCTGCCACCTTTCGAATCTCAATCGCTCTCGTCAGTCTAAGCATCTGCATCTTGGTCGTTGCAAGGGTTGTGCGGGTATTGCCCGACAGATATGAACAGGTAGTACAAAATCGCGTTGCACTCTGCGAATCGCTGGCGGTGGCCTGTTCGGTGGCCGCTGTGAAGCAGGACCGCGCGGAGATCCAAACGATCCTGCGATTAGTTGCTCAGCGAAACCCGGATCTCCTGTCCTTGGAGCTGACCGGGGATGACCGTCACGCGACCGTCGCGATCACGCGTTCATCCAACGTACCAACGGAAGAACGGCAACAGATCAACGTTCCAATTCGGATGACTAATGGCCGTAGAGGAGAACTTAAACTTACTTTTCTTCCTGCTCGACAGACCGGGTTGTGGGGCATCCTTGCTTCCTCGACCACCCAGCTGATCCTTTTCCTGACCTGTTTGAATTGCGTCGTCTATTTCTGGTATTTGCGTCGTGTCCTGCAACACCTCAATCCATCCAAGGTGATACCACCGCGTGTTCGCTCGACCCTTGATACGTTTGCCGAAGGGCTTTTGGTATTGAATCGCGATGGTCGAATCGTATTGGCGAACGCATCCTTTTCCACTACCGTTTCGGAAGGTTCTGACAACCTTCAAGGACGAGACATTAATACTCTGGCCTGGAAAACACAAAAGGAGGGCGACGAAGACGACTTCCCCTGGGAACGGGCCATGACGCTTGGCGAAACCCAAACGGGCTCTTTGGTCGATTTGGTGTCTGAAAACAACCATCGTCGGGCCTTCCGCGTCAACGCTGCTCCGGTGAGCGACAATCACGGAATGTGTCTTGGTGTATTGGTCAGTTTCGACGACATTACGGAAGTTCAACAACGCAATGCCGTGCTCAGCCAAATGCTCGACAAGCTCGAGACATCTCGGGAAAAAATCCGTCGCCAGAACCAGGAACTGCTGCACCTGGCCACGCGAGACCCCCTGACAGGCTGCCTCAATCGCCGGGCATTCTTTGAAGTGTTTGAATCACATTTTGCCGCATCGTCACGCTACAGCAAGTCACTCACCTGTATCCTGATGGACATCGATCATTTCAAATCCGTCAACGACACTCACGGACACGCCTCAGGTGACGAGGTGCTAAAAGCGGTTTCTAAAGTGATCCGCGATACCCTCCGCGAATCAGATTTGTTTTGTCGCTATGGTGGCGAAGAGTTTTGCATCGCGCTGCCAGGCCAGGAAATCGACGAAGGCATTCATGTCGCCGACAAGATTCGACTCGCTGTCGAGGCGACAAACATCAATGGACTGTCCGTCACCGCCAGTTTTGGCGTGGCGGTTTCTATCTTCGGAGCGGATACGTCGAGTCGGTTGATTCAACAGGCAGACGAAGCGTTGTATGCAGCCAAGCGATCCGGTCGCAATCGCGTCTGTCGTTGGGATGAAATGCCGGACAATGACGTTCCTGAACTCGAGCAAGCAACCAACGAACCACCGAGTGCTTCGTTCCCCAGCCCAGATGATTTGTCATTGACTCTAGCAAGGGAAATCGCAGATTCGCTCTTTCACAGTTTGCTGAACCGAGCACCCGAGGTGGCTGAACATTGTCAACGCGTTGCGATCTATAGCGACGTCCTGGCTGCGACGTGCTTGAATGAAAGAATCCGGCAAATGCTTGCAATCGCAGCACTCTTGCATGGAATCGGGCGAATGCGATTACCAAATAACCTCCTCCGAAAGCCAGCTAGTGCATCTGACTCAGACCAAGAGTTAATCGAAGCCCATGAGCGTTGTGGGTTTGAATTGCTGCGAGTAACGTTTGGATATCAGGAATTGGATCAACTGCTGGAAGAATTTACGCAAGAACGTTCGTCCCTCCATCCCGAACCCACAGTCGCCATCGTACAAGCTGCCAAAATTCTCCGCCTTGCCGACCGTTTTGACTCGATCAAGCATGGTCAATTAGGCCAAATTCAAACGGACGAGGAAGCGCTTGCCGCTTTGAAAGACGAAAGCAACCTAGACGAAGAACTAGTGGCCACATTTTTGCAGCTAATGAGAAATAAGCCAGCGGTTGGCATCCGCTCAGTCCAGGATCCACAACCTCTCGCGACATCGCATGGACCGCCAGTTCAGCTGGTAGAACTCGATGCGCTGACGCAGCATGGAATCAATGTTGATCTTTGATTTTTAATCGATCCACGGCTGCCCTAAGCTGCCTCCGACCGCCGACCGATTGTGCGAACACTTTCCTTGTTATCGACGGGCAAACCGCGGACGTTCATATCTACCTGCGGGAATGGTATCTCAATCCCTGCTACTTGTAAATCTCGGTGGATCACCGCGTGCAGATCATTCACCGTAGAAAGTCGCACATCCATGCTGGCAACATAGGCGCGAACAACAAAGTTGAGTGCACTGTCGCCAAATCCCTCGAATGTGACGTTCGGACCTGGATCGGAAAGCACGTTCTCATGTGACTTGATTGCCGCAAGAATCACCTCTCGAGCTGCGACGGCATCGGTCGCATACGCCAAACCAATATTAATCACGATGCGGTTCGTGGTGTCAGACAATGTCCAATTGAGTAATCTTCCGGTAATCAACTCCCGATTCGGCACGATCAATTCCTTGCGATCCCAGTTCGTTACCGTAGTTGCTCGAATTCGAATGTTGGTCACTGTTCCGGTAACATCTCCTAACGTGATTACATCTCCCACACGAATTGGCCGTTCGAAAAGTAGTATCAGACCGGAAACGCAATTTGCAAAGATTTCCTGCAATCCAAAACCAAGTCCTACGGTCATACCCGCGGCAAGCCACTGAATACTCGACCAAGTAATATTCAGGGTGCGGCCGGCCAGAAAGAGGCCGGTCAGCGCCACCAAATAGTGCAAAATCACGGAAATCGCATGCCTCCCGCCTCGATCGAAGGGGAGACTCTTTAGGACAGTAATTTCAAGCAACGCGGGTAAGTTTTTCCCCAAGGCGAAAGTCGCCAACAGCAGCAACGCGGCAATCACTCCGTGGCGGAGCGTGGTAGGCACTTCAACCCATATTTTTTCGGCTTGCACCTGCCCCACTGAATCTTCCCGCTCTTCAACAACCTGAACCGACTTACGCCAAAACTCGACGCGATCTAAGATTTTCAGAGCTGGCAGCACATCCGCCCAAATCAACCAACTCGCCACGAATACACCGACGGTTAAGGCGTGTCGTAATAGCAACTGGAGTCGATTTTGAATTTGGCCCAAATCGGGCCCTTGATCCACCGGGATTGGCGCTCCAACAGCCTCGGACTCCGCCTTTTCCGCCTGCTGTTGTTGTCGCTCTCGGGCCTGCTCCATCGACAGCGCTCGCCGTTTGATCATAAACCAACGTGACAAAATTGAGTGCACAAGTACCGTCGCCAATACCATCCCGAGGGTTGCCTGAAGTCGAACAGCCAAATGCTGCGCCGAATAATAAAACCCAATTGCCGCCAAAACTGCCAGTGAGAGTGACATGCCCACACCAAGCAAATAAGACGCAAGCCGAACATGCTTAAGCCAACTGTCAGGATTACGCATAATCGCATCTCGGAGCACGTGATCCCTGCTCCCCAGCATTAAATGGGTGTAACCGGCCAACACCAACATACCCAGCATAAAAGCAATCCGACCCAGCGAGTTGGTCCATTCGGCGTCCTGGAAAATGCCGGAAAACACAACAACACCGGCGAGTGGCAATCCAAGTGCTGCCAACCACCAAGTTTCTCGTCTGGCAATTTTCGTTCCGTGTGCAGTCCAATCAAAGTAAACCTCTGCAACACCCTGTGGGCGACACAACTCGCGTACAAATTCACTGAGAAAGAGCATAATCGAGACATACTGTAACGCTGGCCCGACGGCGAGCAAGAAGGGGGGTGAATAATCCATGCGAGTCATTCGCCAACCGAAAAAGAAGCCTAAAACGGGCCATTCCGCCGATACGACTGCTGCCAGAAACAAGGCGTAAATAGTTGGCCAGAATTTTAAGCCAGCCGTATAGATTTTCGTCGAACACAAACGCCGAATCGTCGCGCGAAGTCTCCTGTGAAAAACGATCAGCAGACAAGCTGCAATCAACACGGCACCGGCCATCCAAGGTTGTTGAAGCGTATCGAGTCCCGATTGCTTAACCAAATCCAACCAGGCCGGGGCCGAAAAAAGAGCCTGCAATCCCTGCCCCGCGCCCGCGACATCCGCTACACCCAACCGATCAGCAGAACGAATCCAAAGAACATGTTCATCAATGAACGCTGCAAATTCTTCCGTCTGATCGGTCAATTGTCGATTGCTAATTTCCAAGGCCGTTAAATCGGTCACATAGGCCTTGGAGTCGACAACCAGTTTGTCAAGCAAATCCCGCTTCGTCATCAGCAAATCCCGCGTGGTCGACTCCAGCAAAGCTCGCTGCACGTCTTCTTTGTGCACACCCAATTCCGACATCACATTACTGGTTGCTACATCCATGTCGGCGAGTGCTGAACGCTCCTCACTAAATTCCATCTCGCTAAGATGAATGACGGGCATTTCAGCTTCCACAAATTGAATCCGTTGTTGGCAGACTCCCGTGTCTGGCAATTCATGCTGTTGCTTCTGCAATAGGAGGCCAACCGTCGTGGAATGACTGGCCTTTTTCACGCTATCATCCGCTTTGCGATAGGCTTGCTTCAAAGCCTCAACTTTTTTCTGCGTGTTACTGACTTCGCTTTCCGCAGCAGCTATTTTCCCAGCCATGACTTGACGTTGCTCGGCCAACTCCGCGTTTCGCTCCGCCAAACTCTTCAGAGCTGGATGCGCCATTTCCACCTGAAGCCGGGCTTCTTGGGCGAGACGTTGCGATTCCGCGCGGCGATATTGGCCAACGCGTTTTTGCAACTCGCTTACCTGCTTTTCGAACGCATTCTTCTCTCGTTTTGCCAGATCACGCTGTAGTGGAAAAAATTCCGCCAACGCGTCGGTGCGGCGAGTCTCAAGCTTATAAAGCTCAATCTGTTTCTGTAGTAATTCGATGCGGGTACGCAGCTCTACCCACCGCGCATTTTTCATTTCCGCGCTCTCGTCAGATCCCGCCGATGATTCCAACTGTTTCCTGGCAGACTCGAGACGCTTCTTCGCTGCGGGGATCAGCTTCGCTAATTCCGCCTTTCGCTCGCCTTTGACCTCTTCCTCCCGGAGCACCAGTTGTTGCTGGGCTTTCGACAACTGAGTTGTCGCCTGATTGAGTTGCTCTTCAAGAAGCGACAGGCCCGCATCAGCCGGTATTTCAATGTCGATTGTGGAATGGGTTTCGCCCAATTGCACCTTGGCTTTGGATACCCGTTCGGAAGCTTGTTCCAGATCCGATTGGTAACCGTCAATTTTCTTGCAGACGTCGCCACGCTCGTGCGCCCACTTCAAGGCGGTCCTATATCGCTCCAGTGCCTTCGACTTCGTTTCTTCGTCGAGACTTTTAGACGATGAGATCGCTTCAAGCCGCTCCTTGATCGACTGCTCGCCAATCGCCGTCCGATTGGCATCGCGGTCAACCTTTGCCGGTTCAGGATGACCGTCTTGGGACGACACCGATTGGCTGTCACCTGGCGGTATCGCGGATGACTTCACCGAAACGGAAGCTGGCGGCTGGTCTGAAGTGGCAGTCCCTGACGCTCGAAGTGGATTTCCGTCGGTGACAATCGACGTCGAACTCGGAGGAATTGTTGATTGCTCCTGTGATTTACCGCCGTTCGTGCTACCGGCGATCACCGCCACAATTCCAAAAACCAAATAACGAAATATCATGCGTCAGGCTCTAACCAATGTAGTGTTGTCGGTTGAATGCTTGCGCGGAGAGTATCGAACCGGGTCATACTCGTCCAGACCGTTCGATATTCCTGTCACAGAACAACTTTCCTCCTGGTCATCGGGAGCAAACTCCCGGACCGAAGAACCGAACCAGACAGCTCATCGCAGGCACGCTGGCAGCGGAAGTGCTGTCGCCGGCCAGACAGCTGACGCCTCCTGCAGAAATCGCCTGCCCTCCTGCACCATCATGTCCCTCGGAGTTGCCTTCCCCCGTGGACGCTCTTGCGACAATGGTGGCAAACCATATCAAGGTTCAACCTGGTATCACGATAGGGAACACGATATGGGGCCATCCCACCCTGCATTTGGCCAAAGTGCCATTGATGCGGACGCAACTGTTCTGCCGTGGCGTTTCTCAAAACGAAGCCCGATCCAACTCGCTAGCAACTTGCGAAATGAAAACTCTTGGTAGCGTGGAAGGTAGGAACCCAACACCAAACTGACGAAAAAGTTTCGGCTGCGATACGGCCACGTCTCAATCGCCTGCCACGGCACCTGCCGATGTGACCATCTGGCAAGGATTCGCGAGGAAATCGAATCGGCTCTCCCACGATCAATCGCGGTTGGGTTGCGCCTTTCGAGATGCAGCGGAGATTGCGCTGAAACTACAGAGACAAATTGAAACCAAACAATCCACCGAGTAGAAAAATTGATCAAAATTTTGGGAAACACTCCAAGGAATGTCGCCCAATCCAGTGAAAGTCAATGCGGAATGCAGAGATCGCGGCATAGAGATAGTTCCCACGGGGGGTGTTAATTCCACCCAAAACAAGTGAGTCTCGCCACCTAAACACCGCATTTTCACTAATGAGCTCGCTGTGACCGAAAGTTTACCTGCATTTCAGCTGAAACCTGTTAAAGCTGCGGTTTCGACTCGGTTTACCTACTACACTCTTGGTCACACACAATCGGTCACCCCGAGGCCCGCACCGATGGAATCAGTCCACGACAAGACGAATTTTCCAGGTTGGGGAAAAATCACCCTTCTCTTAGCAGGGATCTACAACCTTCTTTGGGGAGCGTCTGTCGTACTCTTCCCGCTGTTTATCTTCCGAGCGACCGGTCTCGATGCTCCAAACTACCCGCAAATTTGGCAATGCGTGGGAATGATCGTCGGGGTCTATGGGATTGGTTATTTGATTGCTTCCACGGATCCCGCCCGCCATTGGCCAATCGTTCTTGTTGGGCTCCTTGGAAAGATTCTCGGTCCGATCGGTTTCGCCAGCGCTGCTCTGTCGGGTGCTTTGCCGTGGAACTGGCTTGCAGTGATCGTAGCGAACGACCTCGTGTGGTGGGTGCCATTCGGGGGGATCTTATTTTGGGCGTTTCGTGCGGACAGTGACATCAGCACAAGTTCCGAGGGACTTCGACAAAAGCTTAATTTCAACGAAGCAATTCACAACATTCGAAGTCAACGCGGCTCCACCCTGGCTCAACTCTCATGTCAGCGACCTACGCTCATCGTGTTCTTACGCCATGCAGGATGCACCTTCTGCCGCGAGGCTGTCGACGATCTATCGCGTCAGAGGAGCAGGATTGAAGCTCTGGGGGTTCAGTTGGCAATCATCCACATGAGCGACCCCATGCGGGCCACGCAGATGACTTCCCGAGCCGATCTGGATGATGTGCACCGTTTTTCCGATCCATATTGTGCATTGTACGAGGCGTTTGGTTTGGAACGCGGTTCTTTAAAGCAACTGTTAGGTCTGCGTATTTGGTTGCGAGGATTTTCGGCTGGATTGGTTGGGGGCCACGGCGTGGGCACTTTGGAGGGAGACGGATTCCGCATGCCTGGCGCATTTTTGATGAGCGAAGGCGAAATTGTGGCGACCTACAAGGCTCAAACAGCTGCTGACCGACCCAACTACATTGATTTAGCTGATACGGGTCTGAAAGGTGAGCCATGTAGCCTTCGGCGACAAGGCGTGGCGAGTTAGGCCAAGCAAACGAGCGTGCGTTCTCGCCGGAGGACAGGAGAGACGAAACGGCAAACAAATTTCGTTAAATCGGCGAGGTTCGTAAACATCTTACCGACTCAAGCCCTTGACAGCTCGTGATCTCGGGCCACTATCAACGGTGCTTCTTGCAACTTGTGACTTCCGTCTGGGCTCTGCCAATTCTTGATCGAGCTCGTCAAAACGGGGTCGCCCCCTCACCAAAATCCTCCAGGGGTTTGACTTATCGCGAAGTGTGTTGGACGATGTCAACAGTCGGTAAACACCTGCGTATTGGACTCCAACTCCAAAAGGTTCTAATTTGATGCCATCCGCACCCCAATACTTTCTCTTGTCTAGCTTGATTTTGCTTGGTGCAGGCCTGGCACCTGCGACGGCTCAGGATACGGTCGAAGACGATGACTTGAAGGCCATAAAACAGTCCGCAGATAAGTTCGTCAAAGCTTACAACGCAGGGGATTCTGAAGCGATTGGTAAGCTCTTCACAGAGGCCGCCGAATATGTTGACGGTTTTGGTAATGTCTTCCATGGCCGGGCCGCCATCATCGCGGAGTACACCACCTTCTTCAAAGAGACTGTTGGAGGCACGATTAAAATCAACATGGAGAGCGTGCGTCATGTCGCCCCAGGCGTGTTAGTCGAACAAGGCAAGGCGATCGTCAACCCTGCGAACGAACCGGAGGCAGCGATCACTGAGAGCTCGTACACTGCCGTACACGTCAAGCAACGTGACGCGAACTGGCTACTCGCCAGCGTGCGTTCAGAGGCTGATGATGAAATCAACGCCCATGAGGAATTGAAACATTTGTCTTGGCTCATTGGCGACTGGGTGGACGAAAGCCGAGACTCCATCGTTCGCTCGCACTGGGAATGGTCTAAGAGTGGAAATTATTTAATGGGGAGCTTCCGTGTTATCAGAGAAGGCACTGAGGTGCTTCGTGGCACACACCGCATTGGCTGGGATGCAGCTCGTGACAACTATCGTTCGTGGGTCTTTGACTCCCAAGGCGGCTTTGCCCAAGGAGTTTGGACCCAAGTCCGAAGCGGTTGGGTTGTAAAGATTTCGGGTGTGACTGCAGGGGGGCTGATCGCCACTGCAACAAACACCTACCAGATGATCGACGAAGACTCATTTGCCTGGACGTCGCATGACCGTTTGGTTGGAGACTCAATCCAGCCTGAACTTACCATCACGGTAGTGAAACAGCCACCGATTCCGACGTTGACTTCCCCCAAATAAACCGGTTTGTGATGACTGCAGAGAATTCTGAAGGGCAACAAAATATGTTGAGTTGGCGCAGATATCGATTGGTGTTGATTGGATCGCTCATGCTGCTACTTGCGACCGGCGAAGTATTTGCTCGTGGTCGCGGCGGAGGAGGCGGTGGACGAGGAGGCGGTGGACGAGGAGGCACGTCGCGAGCTGGCGGCATGAGATCAGCGCCCCGGGGTGGGAACTCCGGCGGTGGTCGTTCACGACCGTCTTCCAGTCGCCCCTCTGTAAATCGATCCCCATCCTTCAGTCGCCCTACAACGCGCCCTACAACGCGCCCCAATCCACCTCCGACCCGTCCAACTCCGGGCACACGACCAGGTGGGACCGGACGCCCTCCGACCCGTCCAACTCCGGGTACACGACCAGGTGGGATCGAACGCCCCTCAACTCGACCGACTCCAGGCATCGGGAGACCCGGCGGTGATCGCCCAACGAACTTACCTGGAATCGGGGACGGAGGTAATCGACCGAGTAGACCCGACCGACCGGGTAACGGCGGAGATCGACCGGGCAGACCCGACCGACCGGGTAACGGCGGAAATCGACCGGGCAGACCCGACCGACCGGGTAACGGCGGAGATCGACCGGGCAGACCCGACCGACCAGGTAACGGCGGAGATCGACCGGGCAGACCCGACCGACCAGGTAACGGCGGAGATCGACCGGGCAGACCCGACCGACCGGGCAGACCCGACCGACCGGGCTATCGTCCGCCCTACTACGGTAATCGACCGTGGCACGGTTCCTGGCACAATAATTGGCATCACGGATACTGGCACGGACATTGGCACAGTCCCTGGCGTTATCGCTGGTCGAACTACCCGGTTTACGCCACATTGGGACTAACCTGGTGGGGCGTCGATCGCCTCTGCTATCAGTTTGGCTATTCGGGATACTCCAACCCCTACTACACCGCGGGAACCACGACGGTTTACAACTATTCGGAACCTCTCGTTTATTACCCTCCGGAGGGTGACGGGGATGCCATCCAGGAAGAGGTTCCGGCGCAAATTCGTGATGATTTTGACGAGGCCCGTTCTGCCTTCTACGAAGGTGATTATCAGGCGGCATTAAAAAATACTGATGCCGCGATCCGAGGTGTACCGGATGATGTCAACATGCACGAATTCCGAGCTTTAGTGTTGTTCGCGTTAGGAAGCTACGAAGAGGCGGCTGAAACCTTGTATGCGGTCCTCTCGGTTAGCCCAGGCTGGGACTGGACAACCATGATTAGCCTCTACAAAGATTCCGCGGACTACACGACACAATTGCGAGAACTGGAACAGTATCGCAATGAACATCCAAACCAATCCACGGCCCATTTTTTACTCGGATACCAGTACCTCACTGCCGGTTATGATGCCGAGGCGAGACATGAGTTCCAACGTGTCGTTGATCTCGACAGCAAAAATGCTGTCGCGAATAAACTCTTGGAAATGCTTGGAGGAAAGGACGGCGAATCAGACCCGGAGCCACTGCCTGCCTCCGATGCTCCAGCCCTCGACGCAAAATCATTGCAAGGGACTTGGAAAGCCAGCCGAGGAAGTAGTGCATTCGTGATGACGCTCGAACCAGACAAGGCTTTCACCTGGACCTATACAGAACAAGGGAAACCCCAAACCGTAACGGGGCAGTACTACACCGAAGGAGCAACTCTGGTCTTAGAACCGACCGAAGGTGGCGCGATGCCGGCTCTGGTTCAGTTCAATGGAAAAGACGGTTTCAATTATCGAGTGATCGGCGGTGATGCGAATGACTCAGGTCTCGACTTTCGGCGATCGCGTTAAGAGTTAACGCCCAGATAGCACCCGGCTGATTTGAAGCCAACATCCGAATCGCACCGCAACCGATTTCAGGTGACGATAAGATGGGCAATCGCAGCCGGCGGCGGCCAGCTTGTTTAGCATCACGGCATCGCTGCTGTTGACGTTCGGAATCGGCGGGACGGTAGTTTCCGTCCAGCAGTCGAGGTTTCCCCTAGAGCAGACAAAGAACGCGTAGAAGGAGGCGGCCCTGCGACGTGAAGCGGCCGATGAGCGACAAAGGACTGTAGTGGCCGAGAAGAAGGCCACCGACCATTTCAAAACGCTGAAAGAAAGACTCACGACTCCGAGATGGTGCAGGTTTGGCGCGATTGGGAACAAAACAACATTGGTCCTTAAATTGAGTTGCTAGACCGATCCACCGTCCAGGCACCCCAAACAAGCAGAGCCAGGATGACGAGACGAATTGCCCTATTTCTGAATCCACAAACTCATCTGATTCCATCAGGAATTGCACAAATGAAATCTAGAATAACCTGAGTCATAATCCTGGAATTGGAATCTCCGAAAATCGCAAAGGTCTAGCATCATGAACGGAACACGTCGACAATTCATCGCTCAAACAAGTCAAATAGCAGTGGCTGGATTAGCACTGCCAGGCCTGTTACGTGCTCATACAACAGTGGATACACCGAAGTACGAAATCGGTTTGAGTCAGTATTCACTTCGTAGCATGTTCAAAGATGGTTCCCTCGACCCTCTCGACTATCCGCAATACACTGTCGACACATTTGGCATCAAAGCGATTGACCTCTGGGAAGGTGGCTTGCCTGCAGACAAACTCGATAACAAGAATTATCTAACCAGATTACGCAAGCGAAGTGAAGACGCTGGAGCACATACTTTCCTACTGATGACAGGTGCCCTCGATGCGAACCCGCAAAAGGCTGAAGCGAGTCGGCAAAAACTACTACCATCAATCGATCGTGCTGCCACCTTAGGCGTACAGTACTTACGAGTGTTCTTAAGAGCTCCCGGCGATGATGAACAACAGGGTGTCAAAGCGAGTGTTGCAGCTCTCAAGCCATTAGCCGACGCAGCAGCGAAGAAGGATGTCATGATCGTGATTGAACCGGGTGCATCGAAACTTAGTCAGCGAGGGGCATTCTTGGCGCAAATTTGTGAGCAATTGGATCATCCTGCACTGAGACTAATGCCAGATTTTGGGAAGCAGGTGGACAATATCTACAAAGGTACAGAAGTAATGATGCCCTATACCGTCACCATTAGTTGCAAAATGCACAGTTTTGATGACAACGGAAAACAGCCTCACTTCGATTACAACCGACTACTGAAGATCATTGACCGAGGAGATTATCGAGGCTTCCTGACGATTGAATGGGAAGGCAGCAAGCTTAAACCGATTCCCGGCGTTTTGGCATCGAAAAAACTGATCGAGGAAGCCATTGTCAATTTGTCCAACGGCTAACTTGGAGTTTTCCTTCGGCATTTAATTTTTCCATTCCAGCGGCGCGAAACACGCCTTGAGCGATTCCAGGCTCAATCCGAATGGGACATCCCTGTTTCGACTCGAATCTGGTCTGAATGCGGTCAGTCGCAAGGCGCTTTCAGGGTACTGACCCGATTGCTGCGGAAATGTACCCTAAGCGATAACTAACTGCTGGATTTTGCGAACCTGCAATACACAGAAATTCTGGTTCGCTCTGAAACGTCATGGTCCTTCGACGTGACACATCTTTGATAGTGCTTGGAGATTCTTGGCATGTACGTTGATTTGTGTATCTCGCAGAGTTACATCTTTTAGCTCTTTCAAACCAAGAAGGTGCTCTAAGTCCGTATCAGTTATTGCATTTGAATCTCGCATCAGTGTTTCTAGATTTGAAATCTGTCCAATCGCCTGTAAGTCGCGATTTGTGATTGACGTGTTTTTCAGACTAAGAAATCGCAACTTCTTTGAGCCGACAAGGTGTTGCAGCCCGGAGGTGGTGACTTTGGTTCCGTCGAGTTTGAGGCTCATAAGACTCGGAATCTGTCCGACCACTTTCAATAGCTCACCCGTGACTGAGCTATTACTAAGGTCGATGGAGCGGAGCCTTCTAATCTGAGTGAGGATATTCCATTGCGTGGCGGTAGCATCCGTCAGCCGAAGTGTTTCCATTTTACCCAACCCACGATACTCTGAATCGAACTATCCGACCCACGTAAATCGACAAAGGCCACGCAATCAGGTGGCTTTCGCATCTGAGCGAACTTTTTGTATTCACCAATGTCACTGTCGTGCACAATCAACCATTCGCTTCTAACTGTCACACGACCGTTTTCGGTCAGGTGTAATAGTTCTTGTGTTCCAATTCCCATTCCTTGGAACTCGACCGACTCTAATCGTGGTAACGTCGCGATACTCTTGATTACTGCGTCACCTGTTTTGCTGCTATGAATAATGAGTTGCTCTAGGGACTTCATCTTAGAAAGACGTTGCAATCCCTCACTGGTGAATAGATTGTGGCTCAATTCAACCCGCTTCAACTTTGGGTGTTTCTGCACAAAGGAACGTAATCCGCCGCGACAATTCTCGTAAGTTCTTTAATTACAGTTGCTTCGACGATTTATTGACTCCCGTTTTCAAACGAGCTGGAGATCGATAATTTTGGGGGTCGTTTCAAGGCCCACTGAATCTTCTATTTTGGCATCCGAAAAGTCGCATTCTCCGTGCATGTTTACATGGCTTCATTGAAGTTCTCTTGACCGGCTCAATCAGTTCATTTCGTCGCTCAGGGGAGGGTTCACGAGCGATAAGTTGTGTTACGTAGAGGTAATTCCAACAGACGATGGAATTCTTGATTAAGCGTTTGCACGCCTCAGCAATTTGCTGTTCTGACTTTTCACGATAGACGAATTCGTGGTTGTTTCCAAACGATACCGCCTTGGAAAACTTATTTGAGTTTTCACCTTTATTGAATTGCTTCTCAATCGCTTGCCGGAATTCCAAATCGTGGATGTAGCGGAGGATAAAATCCGACTTGATTATTCGCCCGTATTCCTTTAACGCAGCGTCGAGCGGATGTTGATTCGAATACGAATTGAGTCGTCTGAAGAGCTGCGACGCGGTGGCTTGCTTGAGTTTAATGGTCGCTACGAATCGCAGGATGTCGTCCCAATGTTCTTTGATAAAGGGTGTCGCGAACATTACTGCAGCCATATACGCTAAGCGGCCTGAATCAGCCGTCGATTGATGATGTATTCTCCGTAGAGTAACAGTTATCCCACTCGATGGGGCTGATGTGCTCAATCAAGGCGACATCGACACCATCTTTTTCGGGTCGCATTCACAGACGACTCGCTCGATTTCTTTGATTTGCCAGTAGATAATGCACGCTAGGATGAGCGTCAGGCACGAGCACGTTGTCATTTGCCCTTGAAGATCGCGAACCGTAATTCGGCCGCGTTCGCCGGAGCACACGTCTCGTGCCAGGGAGTGCAATTGCTTGGTCTTTAGTAAGCCGCGACGGGCACGGCGACGAAGAAGAGGCTGCGACATGTATTCCAGAATAAACTCTGTCTTGAAGATGCGCCCAAGTTCGCGGTGGGCTTTGTAGAAATGATTCTTCTTGCTGTAGCCCGCGAGCCGTTTCAAGGCGACAGAAGCAGCAGTGTGGCCAGATTCGAGCGACGCATAGAATTGCCTCATCCGGTCCCATTGCTGACAAATGGATTGCATGTTGATTTTTCGGTCCTTCGCTTCCACAGAGAGGCGATCGGACCGTAGTCACGTTCTGTTTCGTGTTACACAGCGGTGGATTGCGGTTGGGCTACCAACGCGCCGGTGTGGGCAGGTGTTCATACACGCAAACTAGGCGAGAGGATCGACGACGGAACGGCGCCGATTGCCCCGGCGGCGCCTTCGTATTGTCCTTGTGGAGTTGCTGAACGCGCCACTTTTGCTTCGGGACGTCCTTGTCTTTGCCTTGCTGCTGAGCAGATACGTCAACCGCGATTGCTGAGATGAGAATGGCGGGCATAAGGTAATTGAGTTTTCTATCTGAAATGTCTTGAGTTATTTGGCTTGTCTGTCGGCGGTGCGTGGTTCCGAAAGTCTTGGCGACTTTCGCTACGACGAAAGTTTCGGCTGTCATGGCCCGGACTAAGAAAATCGCGAAGCCGATTTGCGATTGGACGAACGCGAATCGGCAAAAAAATGGTCCCGTCCTCGCGCAACGGCAGTTCTCCATGACTGGCCCCAGTCACCAGCTTTGCCTTTAGCGTATCGGCCTCGGGATCCGTGTCATTTTTGAAGACTCCGTTGCCACGGTTGACAAACCAAAACGTGTTGTCTTCATCAATTTGATAGCTGTCGGCAACCGACTTCGGGATTCGGTTATCGTACAGCGATGACGGTTCGTCAAAAAACGGCCGCCTGCTCGCCGTTGTTGAAGGCTCCGTTGTTGGTGCGCAATTCCGCGATCAAGCCGGTGTAGGCAAGAGTCGCTGTCGTGTGCCGAACGTTAGATCCTGTTCGCTCAACGCATCATTGCTCAGATCCGCTATGGCCGCCAATCCGCGTCGATTGCATGATTCCAACAGACCGAGTTAGATCAACTCTTGTCTTTGAGGCGGGGTGCGTGCCGCCCAATGTTTGCTTCTATCTAAACAACGAGCATCGCCCCGTTCGTCGAGGCGATGTGATCTTTGGCAAAACGCGTTTAGTGTCGACGACGGACACACGCCAGGGCACCCATCAGGAGAAGTACGACACTGCTCGGTTCTGGGACCGCTGCCGGGCGAGGGCCCTTTTCGTATCCGCCGTCTACGAAGGCTGCGACAAAATCGCTTGAATTGAACTCACCGTCACCATTCCAGTCGCCGGTGGCCCAAGTCGAATTAACAGCAAGTTCATCTTCGTATTCGCCCGCCCCAAAGACGACAACGAAGTCGGTCGAATTGAATTCGCCATCGAAGTTTGAGTCGCCAATCCAAGTGCCGAGAACATCGTGCACGTAATTAACGCGCTCGGTAGCATCCGTTAGTGAGCCATCGTCAATACGAAGGGTCGGGTCAGATGGTATACCGGCAATCATTTGTCCCCAAGTATCCGGAATCTTGGCGGGATTTCCCTGACCTGGAGTCCCGTCTGCCCAGACGTAAAGGGTAGTGAAGGCCGGGTCCAATCCCCTAACGTCTCCATTATCGTCGGGATTGTCGATATCACGGTAATCCCATTCAAAACTGGAGTTATTCCCGGCCGGGTCGTTTGCTGGTCCCAAAACAGCCGGCAACGGCGTCTCGAAAACAGTTTTGTCGATTCCCACTTCAAGCAACCAGCCCTTGTCCGTGATGGTTACGGCTGAATTCATACCGGCTTCTAGCTGCGCCTTATACTCAGGGGATGCAAGCCAAACTTGCAAGCGGTTGGCCGCGTCGATCACCAACTGAACATCTGATTCCCAAGGGGGATCTCCACCTGCTAGATCGCCACGATCGTTTGAAGGATCAAAGTAAAACTCCACCGAGTCATTCGCCCACGCCTCATCATTGAACGTCGTAATTTCGTCTTCGATAATATCGACGAGAAAGTACTGATGGGTCTCGTTGTCTCGTGCATAGAATTTAACCGAGTTGTCGGCCCGATTTTCGGGCAACACTTCATTAGTCCACGCTGCCCCGTAGTACACATTTTCTTCCGCGTCGTCCCAACCGAGCACGCCGATGTCACCTGTGCCCATCATACGCTCCCATTCAAATGGATCACCCCCCGGTGCTACTCCTCCGGAAATAATTGTGTCAAACTCATCTAGGTTCCAATCGCTCGCGTCACCATCTACGGTAATGTTCGCGTTTGGGTAGCTCATCAAGAAGAGCTCCGGATCCTGCGCCTGAACGGCAGATGCCAACAACATCGTCATTAGCGCCCCAAGTGATTGCGATCGAAGATGCGTCATTGCGAATTTCCCCACACATGAAGGCCCAGCTGTCCGCTGCATACATAAAATCAACGCCGCCTGTTGTAAGGGTTATTTCATCCGCTTTCCATTATATGAGAACCAGACGGGCAACCTTTCCTCGGCAGCCTCGATGAACAGTGAGACCGAATTGCACGCTTCTATTCGTCGCTGGAGAGCGGACACGCTACTGCCTCAATCGCGTTCAGAAGGCTCGCAGCATTCAGCCAGAAGAACCGGTTCTATCGGGCAAATAGAGAGCTAGGCGGAGTGTTCAAGACGGAATTTTCTGGAATACCTGTCCCGACCGCCAATGCGAAGACGAGTGCGTCGCGGACTATTGAAGGGTGAACATTTCCATTCCCTGGTAAAGGATGTTTTCTATGCAAAGCGGGGTCGGATTAGTGCTCGCGACTTGCAGGGGCAGATGACGAGCTGTAGCTGCCTCACGTTGATTCCGGCGTGCATAATCTACTGGCAAGCGAAGGAAATCGAACGTGTCGTTACCTCGTGCAATCCGGAAGAACGCGGAATCGACCTGGCAATGCTGGAGCACATCAGTCCCATCGAGTGGGGAAATGCACTGCTCTACGGGGAATGCGTTATCAAGCGACGGCTGATTCAGGCCGCTTAGGGTAAATTTCCGCAGCAATCGGGTCAGTACCCTCTTTCCGTTGGCAGATCGGCAAGTGATTTGCGATTCGGCAGGGCCACTGGAAGTATGTCAAGGATCGAAACGCTGAAGGGCTGTTCAATGTGGTTTCGGATGTCGGCGAGACAACGGATCGATCACAGCAGCTGCCCTAGATCGCGCAGCGGTTGGCCAAGCTACACGAGGCCTCGCACAAGTCACAGCCTCGCCACCGGAGCTAGACCGCCGAAAAACGGCCATCAACCGGCCGCCATCTGCGAGTGAAATGGTGCGATTGGTCAACTTGGTTTGGTCGCGTCGGTTAATGCAACTTCATGCAGTTCGCTCAAGGCCGAATGGCTGTCGGGGAATTAGACCTCTGCAAATGACGGAGTTTTTCGTGCCAAGTTTCTCATGCCAAGGCGTCTAGCCCACCGAATGTCGAGTTCCGTCGACTGGTTGATATTCCATTGGAACGGAAAGAAAATAACGAGCAGGCAATTACCGCTCGCAAAATCCCGGACAACCTCATCTGACCTGACAGGAGTATTCCGCCGGACCGACCGGGATGCTCTTTGCCGTATCCAGTCGTCATTCCCGTTCAGATGATTCATCCGCAGTTTGAGCATCAGGGTGTCAAAAGGGTTCTCGGTATCGAGCCTGCAAATCGGCAGCGGCAATTCCGAAGTCTAATCAGGCCCAGTCGGCCTGATGGACCGAACAGTCGAAAGCCTACGTTCTAGGTTTTCGACAACCAGTCTGCAAATTCGGCGGTCATTCGACAACGAATTCTTTTCTTTTTTATCAACGACCCGGCTGCTTATCCTCTGGAGGTGGTCTCTTTATCTTTTGCGCATTATTATTTCTCGACGCGTGGCTCTCGTGATCCTGCGGGTGTGAGATTTCGCGTGGTTAGCCATGTGACTCATTACGGTAGGAAGCTAGTCGCGAAGACAGACTACTGACGATTTTCTGCTAGGCGCAAGGAGGCTCTGAAATTCGCCCATCCTTCAAAAACGCTTGCCTTAATTCCAATATGCCATTATCCCAAAGATAGGGCCTTCAATATTTATCACATCTGAAGGCTGATTGGCTCTTAACGGGATGAGTCAAAACCCGTTCCTCGGGTTGATTGCGGCGGCGAGATCACATCATCCGTCGTCGCGTGTGCGGGCAATACGTATGGTATCCGCAGATGCGCAGCAAGGCAGCACGCGCGGTTACTCGCGTCCATTGACTTGAAAGGCATTCCCGATGAGTACCCACTCTATCTACCACCACCTCGTGAAAGGAAGCGGCCGGACGTTCAATCTGTCCGTGGCCCAATTAATTCGCGGCGGAACATTATTCAGTTTCAGTATTCACGGCATCTTACCATCCTGCCGCTCTTGGCCCCCCGCCGTTCGTCGTCAGCTATGGCACAGTCAGTTGGTTTCAAACTAAAAAGGAGGAAGCCATGCCGGTAAAGGACCCCATGCGATGGGCACGAGCCGAAGCTGTCCGACAAGCCACATTACAGCGAATTCGTTTCTGTGTCATGCAAGACTATCAGGTTTACCCACTTATCATGCGCCCCCGCGACCAACAGGTATTGGGAGTCGCTTACCCGGATGAATACCGTTTCATCTATTGCAACGTCGAACGCAACGCACGAGGACCGACGGCGCCTTTGCGAACTCCGCTCGGATCGACAGTAGGGGCACGGAGCATGCCCGAATTAGCGTGACGGCTCCTTGGGCAGCTCGGGTGGAACCATCGATTTCGATTGCAGTTCACTCAGAACAATCGTTTTCGAAAACACCTGTTTGCCATCGATTGTCATGATTCGATAGGTAACACTGGGGTTTTCCAACGTCGTGTCAAAATCAACAAGGCCGAATGACTGCTTTTTATTAAACGAGAATTCGGCTTGCGGTAACTCTTTGTGGACATGTTGATTGGTTAATCTTGAACTATTGAATTCAAAAAGCGGATAGGTACCGGGGCGATCGATTTTCCAAAGATCGCTCCGATGCCGGTCCGCAGATATAAGTACCACGCCATTTACTTTTTTTTCGGTGAGTAAATCGAAAATAGAATTCCGTTCTTCCTGGAAACCGTTCCATGTGTCGAGGCTGTCGCCTTTCGCCTCAAAGACCCAAGGAACTGGCGAACAGAGCACAAGAAATTTGCCTTTCGTTTTTTTGATTCGATCAAACAACCAAGCACGCTGTACGGGGCCTAGCATGGTCGGGCGAGCGGGACGCTGCGGAGTTCGGTCGCGATAAAAACGACCGTCGAGCATGATAAAGTGGACATCCCCCAAGTAAAAATCGTAGAAACAGCCGGGTTGGCCATCTCCGCCCCCGAAGTAGGGATTCACCCAATTGTTGCGAAACACTTCATAAACCGATCGCTTCCAGTCAGGCGAATCAATCATCGGCCCTCCCGAACAATCATTGGTTCCGAAGTCATGATCATCCCAGATGGAATAGACTGGCGTCAGGCCAACTAATTTTCGAAATTCAGGGCGAGACTGGCGGCGATAGTAGCAATAATGTTGCATCGGTTGTGTGGTGGGATCGTCGCTATAGACATTGTCGCCCAACAACATTAATACGTCGGGCTTCTGGGCCAGAATTGTTTCCCATGCTCTTTCATTTTCCGGGACATACCCAGCTCCTCCACCGAAGCCAATGCGGAATTTGGCCGGTTGAAACTGCGGTGGGAATGTCCGGAAGGACTGTTCAAGATTAGATCCACAGCGACCATTGACGATTACCTGGTAGCTGTAATTGGTTTGCGGCTTCAACCCATTTAACGTGACCACGGCGGTGAAATCACTTTGGGCAGTCGTGTAATATAGTGGCGACTGCAGCAACGGTGATTCTTGCCCTTCAGGTTTTGCCACAACCTTGACGGTTGCTTGTCTTGCGGTGCGAACCCAAATTTGAACGCTCTGTCCAGTGATGTTTCCGAGCATCGGACCGTGCACAACTCGATCCTCAAACTGAGATAGCAGCTGCTGGTAGAGATCTTCCGATTCCAACACCTCCAAGCCCGTTAGACTTCCCCCGACAATCCTACCGGCGGGCAGGCCGGCGTCCAACGCGCGCCGAACGCTCTGAATGGCCTGCAGTTGGTTGTTTCGCCGAGCATGAGCCAGCGCGAGCATGTAATGAGATTCTTCGTCGTCGGGATAGGTCTCGACGAATTCCTCTAGCTGCTCAATCGCTTTTCCTACTTTACCATCGAGGATCTTTTTGAACGCCTCTTGATGAATTCGCTTGTATTGCCTCGGTCGTTGCGCCTCAGCTTCGCCCATCCAAGAGAGGAGGAAAAACGATAGTATTAGTAAACGTTTCATGACATATAACACTCACAAAGTGGATTCCAACAGCCGAGCGGCACACGCGTCTTTAACGCCAACATAATCCGAATTTCGTCGGATGGACAGCCTCCGATCCGAATGCATTGGCTGAATGTTTCATCAGTGATTCCTTGCCTTTCGTCACGATATGCCGTATCAAAGTAGCTCGTTTATCCTTCATGCCGACTTGTGCCACTATCAATTGGAGTAACCCGATGGCAACACGTGTGCCACTTTCACGTCGTCAGTTTGTCCAAGGAACGGCCGCGCTCGTTGCGGCTTGCCCCTTTGTTTGTGGAGCAGCGCCGGTCGCGCCAACGCCCCTGAGTGAGCGCATGTACAAAACCCTCAAGATCGGAATGGTCGGCGTCCCCGGCAGCTTAACCGAAAAATTTACTGCTGCTCGAAAAGCCGGTTTCGCTGGTGTGGAAATGAATTCTCCCGGCATGAAAGTGGACGACACCAAGACTGCAATTAAAAATTCAGGCCTGCCGGTTGACGGAACCGTCTGTTCAACTCACTGGTCCATTCGCCACACGAGCCCCGATGCCAAACAAAGAGCAACCGCGCTGACTCATCTCACGGATGCAATTCGGAATACCCATGCGGTTGGCGGCAACACGGTTCTGCTGGTCATCGGCCACGGTGATGATGGGCCGGAAGATGAAATCTGGCCTCGCTCGATTGAGAATATCGCGCAAGCTTTACCGGTCGCGTCCAAGTACGGTATTTACATTGCCATCGAGAACGTCTGGAACAAATTCCTTTATGAACATGGTGGAGCGAACAACCAAACGGCGGACAAGTTCGTTCAATATGTAGACGAATTTAACTCGCCCTGGGTGGGCATGCAATTTGACATCGGAAATCACTGGAAATATGGAAGCCCTGGCGATTGGATCCGAACGTTGGGACGTCGCATCGTAAAATTAGATGTGAAGGGATTTTCCCGCAAGAAGGACGGCTTCACCAAGATCGGTGAGGGTGATCTCCCATGGGGGGACGTTCGACAAGCGCTGATGGACATCGACTACACCGGCTGGGTGGCTGCCGAAGTGGGAGGCGGCGATGCAACAAGACTGAAAGAGGTTTCGGACAACATGGATCGTGTCTTCGGTCTCTAAAATATCATCCGCGGAATAAGCGAGCCCCGACTAACTTTACGGGGCTCGCCTTCTTTATTCGACGCGCAAGCGATCGCGCCGTAGATTGCTCCTATTCGGACGAGCGAATTGGCAAGTCACCACTCGACGCTTCTCTTGAACGGTCTGGGCGGCAACTTCACCAGAAGCAGGCTGCGAACAATCGTGCCGTTTGTCTTCGTTCATCCCGATTGTCGCCCCCGCGTGCCGCCTCTGTCCGTCTTTGATCAGACATTAACTTTTGCCGCGAAGTGCCCATCGTCGGAACCAATTGCGAGGTTCAAACAGCACGCAAATCAGGAAAAAGCCCCACCTCTCATTTTCCTGGCGGTGTTGGGACCCAAATGACGCGTAGAGAGCCGCCCCAATTCTGTCAGCGATGAGTTTCAAAGGGAGCTGTCGACCATGCAATTCATCATTATCGCCACGGTGATCATTCTCGTACTATTTGCGATCGGAGCCGTCGCCGAATTACGTCATGTTTCACGACGAGACCAGGAACGATAGCGATTCCTACCGGCTAGGACTGATTTCCTTCTTTCGAATCGACTTCGGTTTCTTCCTTCCGAGCTTCATCCGAAGGAACCTCAATTTCGCTCAAGAAGCGCTGTCGATAGCGCTCTTCATCCTCACCATCCTCCCCGATTTCCTCCATGTAGTGAAGTTCGAACGATTCAATCTGTTCGTTCAGCCCGTGTGATGAATTCCATTTCCGAATCAAATACCAGCTCAAAGGATCCCTCAGGTTGGTGCGACTCGAGAAAATAATGCCGCGGTAGTACTTTCGCCAGCGGTGATTTGGAAATTGCTTCGACACGTACTTGGGTTTGTTGTAACTCGTCCAGTCCGCGACTTCACCATCCCGAAAAAGATCAACCGTTCGTCCATCGGCAAGTCGAGCAACACCGATAAACCAACCATCGTGCGTCAGAGGTCGAGGAAATAGGTTCCAACGTTGACGTAAAACAACAACATCACCGACGCTGCTCAAGAAATTAGAATTGATTTGCTTCACCCAAGGCTCCCGTAACGTCACCAGGTTGGCCCAACAGACGAATACCAAGGCGCTACCAGCAATCACATTCACGCCCCGCTGCTTCCAGAGAGCCCGTTTCCTCCGAGCCGATGATTCCGCCGATAGACCTTCCAGCCTGGGCGGCCAGATTCGGTCCCAAAGATCCTTAGGAACGAACAACAGCCAAGCCATCCAACTCGTGAAGGAAAACAGTCCGACCGTCAATGTAAGTTCGATTCCAAGGTGGAAGGCAAAAAAGAACATCACGGCGAATAACCGAATCGGCTTCGTCCAAAACGGTGAAAAGATAAGAATCGGAAGAAGCAACTCGCCCCACAACGCGGCCCATCCCATCATTGCCAGCCATTGCGGATATCCCACCACGGAATAGGCGATTGGTTTCACATAGGAATCTGACTGCAGGATTTTTTCCAAAGTGTCAGCATTCAACCAGGTTCCTTGAATTTTGAAGTAGCCGGACATCCAATAAAGCAATCCAATTTGGATCAACATTCCTGCTGAGGCGAGTGACACTTCCACACGAGAATCAAGTCGCCCCTCTCGCCAACTGCGGACCGACAGATGTCGGTCAAGCGTGAGGAATATGGACCAAAACAACAATAATCGCAGCAGAACATCACCACCGTTGACGACATAAGGGTTGCGTGCGTGAAGTGAAACAAGCAATACCCAACTGATAATTGCCGCGATTCGACTGTGATAGCCAATAAGGAACGCCACGGCAACGACGGCAGCGAGGGCAAAAAGAACGAGCTGAAATGTAGCCGAGCCGCCAAAGCCATGGATCGACCATTGCCACGAATCGCCCATTCTCTTCCGGAGCATTTCGAGCGGCAGTACACCTTGATCCGTGTAATGGGCTTCCAGATCCCGCAGTCGCATCCCCAAATCGATGAGCAGCAGGCTGCCGATCCCGATTCGAAACGAGGCCAAGGCCCGCGTGTCGATGCCGAACACTCGCGACATGGCATTTTGCAGATTCATGGTGAAATATAGCTCGCCGCCGTTAGATCGTGCGAATTCATTAAAAAGGGAGGCTTTATTCCTCGATCACCTGCCCTTGTTCCAAGTAGACATTTCGCATCAGCCCATCCACTTTCACCAAGGTTCCTTGAAAATTCAGTCTCTGGTCGATCTGAACTCTCAGCGTTTCAGCCGCTTCCACGTCGAAATGGACTACCGCAAGGACGTTGTGAGTTCCGAAATAAGGTGACGGTCGTTCGTCGATTTTGAATGTGGCTTTCAATCCCCCCGTTTCTTTGAAAATAAAGGAGGAATAATTACGATCAACCTTTTGCAGTTCACCGGCCCAGCTGACCTGTTGGCCCTGATATTTTTTATCGAATACCTGGCCAATTTCGTGACTACTCTTTTGAGCGGCAAACAGATCGTCACAAAAAGATTTCATCTCCAGATCGACCGGGCCTTCCTTAGCAGCTCGCGTATCCTGCGGTTCCTCCAGTCCGACCGAGTCATCAATTTCCCGTTCACCACTCTCTGACTTCCCTAATTCCTCAACCGTATCGTTTGCTGCTTCATCAGCACCGGAAAAATCCTGTAACATCACCAGCATTTCCTTCTCTTCGACGAGTGCTTCGAGAAAATCACCAGGTGTTTCGTTTGCACTCTCTCGCTCGGCCGCCTCTCCATCCACGAGCGTGGCAGTAATCACTTCCATGGCTTCTTCAGGTTGACCTTCGTCTTGGAGTCGCATCGCCCGATCGAGTTGCGTATCGCATTTCCGTTCACCGGAAAGGTGCCATGCGAGCCGAGTCACGCTGCGAATGGTTCGTACGATTTTGTCTTTATCATCAGGCACTCCGGCAACCACGCAGTAGACTCCCTGATCATCTATTTCCGGAAGACCATAACGTTGAAAAAAACGATGTATCCTTAGTCGCCTTGCCGGTGTTAAAAACGCTCGCACACGGATCGGGTCGGCCCCCTTTACCATCACTGCTGAATCAAATTCTCCATCACCTGATTCGATATCTTGAGCGCCGAAAAACTTCGTCACCGTTCCAAATACGCCTTCCGGTTTCAAACGCAGCCCTAACCCCAATGCGGCGGGATAAAGAACGTCAAAGCGGGTGTTCGTCTCTGGACTATCAGACGATCCCGTGGTGAACGTTTGGACGACTACTTCAAAGCTGAGAATCTTTCCTCGAATGGATCGGTTTCCAGATAAATGTCCCGGCTCGAAAGAGAGACCTAACTCACGACTCGCAGATTCCCAGACCGAATCATGACGTTTCAACACGCCACCATACACGACCCATAACACGACCAATCCACTAAATAGCAGTAGAGCAAACACCAAGTCCATATCGGTAGCCTCCTTTCACTGCGAACCTCGAAAACGTCAAAGTGCTACAGGTGGAGCCACATTCGCCCAATGGCCAGCTGAATCTTTCCCTCGCACCAGGACGCCTTTTTGGTTCCATTCCATCGACGCACGAACGTCTGCAGCGCAATATCGCAAGGTAAGACCACATCGCCTCCGCGACGAATCATTGGCTTTGGACCCATGCAAGAGAAGGTCACTATGCATTGATATTTGGCCGGCCTTCAATTCGTCGTCGACCACCGGGCCATACTGCTCGGGATTGGCAATGGTTTGCGTCAGCACGTTGTTATCATCCGCCTTACTTGGCCGGTAGGTCAGGTGCCCGAAATGATGAGATCCTGCGATAAACTGCATGCAAGCGTTTTCTCGATCGGTATCGTCTATGGCGAGCCAGACGGTTACCGCCTTTGAGGGCGTCAAGGGCCAGTAGCTTGCATCCTGATGCCATGCGACGGTCTTACCATCATGCGGCATTTTGCAAAAAAAATGGGATCCCCAAGCCACCACATTCTCCCCTAGAAGATCAGCGACGAGAGCCACAATTCGCATGTCCGTCAATAAATCATAGACACGTGAATGCTTTAGATGAGCCGAGCTAATCGAATAACTATCACCACCCTGCGCCAACGTGCTCCGCAACAGCTCATCAAAATAGCTGCGGATTTCGATCATGTCCTCCGCACCAAAAAGATCAATCGGCTTGAGAAACCCTTGTCGGTTAAATTGATCCACTTGATCTTGCTCCAACACCACAGGTTTCGTTGTGGCGGGGTAAAAACGCAGATCCCGATCTAAATCATTAAGATCCTGCTGAGTCGGTACTACTTTGAATTCTTTTGCCATACCACAACATCCAGATTCTCAATTCGAGCGATAAGGTCCACGTAAAATGGGGCCGATTCCCCGCAGATCAGCCACTGTCCTAAAATTCGCTACCGAAAACGAGGATTTTCCGGCGACGATTTCACAGCCATTGCCGGTTCTACCCTTCAGCCGACTGTCGGTGATCGTCCCAAATTGTATAGAATCCGGGCCCTGGTGAAGTTGCATTTCATCCCTCATACTTGACGGTCCTCGATCCGCCCTGCTGGCCATCATAACCGTCACAGTCAACCATCGCAAAATTTGCAAACGCATCGTAGGGCGTTGATAGGAAGCTACAATATCAGCGAAGAACACGCGTGGGCGTGCAAAAACGATCCAACTTACGGTAACGAGACAGAGGTTCCGTAAAGCTCTGAACATTTGGAGATTCGTGCAATGAGGTTTTGGCTCCTTGGTCTGTTTCTGTTTTTCGCAACGACTCTCGACACAAACGCTGCGGAAACATGGGCCCAACGACTTGGCTATGAGGCCGGCGATCGAGTTGTAATTCTGTATGTCGATCACATGGGTGCGTCGTACGAGACTAACATCGCTGGTATTAATGCCTTGTCCGCTGGACAAGCAACTTCGACTAGCGTGAAGGTGCCCTGCCCTTGGTTCGAACAATTCGCCGTGTGGAGTCGCTCGCATCACGACAAGGATGTGGGCGTTTCACTCACTCTCAATAGTCCCAGTAAGGTTTACCGCTGGCGTCCCTTAACGGGTGACTACCAGTCATCGACCCTGATCGATGCTCACGGCTATTTCTGGGCTACGCCGCATCAAGCTGCTATTCGAGTTGATCGAGATCAGGTTGAGGCTGAACTGGTGATGCAAATTGAACGAGCCCGAAAATCCGGCATCCATCCGTCTCATATAATCCCAGCGATGGGCACCATGTTTATGCGACCCGACCTTTTGGACTTGTACTTGAATCTGGCTGAGAAGTACTGGATCCCAGCGGTTGTCGTCGAACTCACTCCCGATCACGTGGAACGTTTTGCCGGTCGAGGGTTCCCGATCACGGAAGACATGCAAATGTTGCTACAACGATATCCGCTCCCGAAATTAGATGACATCAAGTTTTTGGAAGATACCACCACCTACCCGCAGAGGTTGGCGGAGTTGGCCGAGGCGATTGGCGAACTCAAACCGGGGCTGACGCAAATCATGTTTGCACCGGCGATTGAAAGCGATTCGCTGAAAGCTATCACCCCACGATGGCAACAACTTGTCTGGGATTCAAAGCTCTTGGCCGACCCCCTGACGAAGGCACTGCTAAAACAAGAAGGTGTTCGATTAACCAATTGGCGAGAGGTGATGCAACGTTTCGAAAAAGGCGTGAATCCCAATTCAACACGTGGTCGCTAAAATCAGACAGCGGTCGATTCCAACGATAAAAATACGGTTTTGATATAAACAGGTGAGATTATGTGCAAGATGCGAACACTCTTTCTCTTTTTCCTTGCGTTGTTGATCCCAACATCCGCGATTGGTCAAACGACTTCCAATTCCAAAGCCGCCGACGTTTCTGCAGAACGAGCCGAAGCGCTCGCATGGCTCAAGAATTATGTCGGAGACGAGTTGTTGCTCAAACCGGAAGACGTGCAGAAATTGATCGCCCAAATCAAGACGATGTCGGATCAGGATTTCGAAAAATGGTATGGCCAGACCAAGAACCTACGGAAAATGATCGACAGTCCCGAATGGCAAGCAACTCGCACTTGGCTCAAGGATTTCCTAAATGTCCAAGCGATTTACAGCCCGGCGGAAATCAACGAATTCCGCAGCGACGTCGCTAAGATGACACCGAACCAACTGATGGAAGTGATGCGGCGCCTGGAACGAAAACACCAGTCGTTGATTGCCATGCGGCAAGCTTCGCAACAAAATCGCAAAGCCGCAATGAACATTCGAAATGAATTGTCATCCGCACAACGATCGGCTCAAATCCCCGCAGGCGGGGGGCGATATGGCGCGCGAAACGTACAAAGTTATTTCGGACCATCCAGTTCAGGCCCCGTCCGAAGTTCCTATGCTCAACGGAAAAATTCCTACCGTCAAAATCTCTATGTACCGGGCGGTCTTGGCTGGTATCGCTGGTAGTTGCCCCGAGGCTAAGGGAACGGGGGCTTCGACCCCCGTTTTGCTTTCCTGAGTTTCTTGAGCTTTCCTCGGCAATGAAACACGGTAAAATTGAGAATCTGCAGACCACGCGTTTCTTTAATAAGCTCCCTACAAATTGGCTCTCGGATGAACACGGAAACTGCGAGTCGCACTCCCCCCTCGAAAACGGAAGTGATCACCGTAATCTCCGTGGTGATCCTCCTGCTCGCACTCTTAGTCCCCGCAATCGCAATATCCCGTGAAAACGCTCGAGCATTCTTTTGTCAGGAAAATCTTCGCCGACTCGACGAAGCTTTGGTGACCTATCACTCCTTTCAGGGTAAGAATCCGAACATTTATAGTTGGCCCTTAGACCTGCTCCCCATGCTTGAGAAATCGCAACCCAAGTATTCGGCGTCCGGCATGCCGATGCAAGAACCTCGACCGACCTTCCTGACCTGTCCAGCAAATCCGGCTTCCAAGGTCGAGACGCCATTCGATCAAATTGGACTCTATGTAGCCATTCAATCGCTCGACAAAAATGGCGCAGAAACCTGGATTTTTCGTGATCGGAGCATCGAACCGGTCGAGACTCCGATGGACCATTGGTGCGTCGGCATTGTCCTGGATGAGGCCGAGGCTGCCGCACAACTCCAACGGCCGGGCCCCCATCAAAATCACAGCTACCAACAATCAAACGGGGATGGTGGCTATACGGTGGTGCCCCCCGATTCATAACGGGTTCGTTGGCAACAACCTGAATCGGCCAAGGCCGATATCAAGTAACCGACAAGCCGATTGGCAGTCATTCCCTTCGACGCACGTGCCAGCTTTCATTCCGAGCCCATTCATTCCTTCTCGTTCCGAACGCAATAGAGCACTTTACCTGTTCGAACCACCAAGCTACCAGCGACGGCGGCAACGCCATACTGCGTTTGACCCCCAAAATTCCCACGACGTTGTTCCTGACCAGATTGCTCGGATTCTTTTTCCCAGAGTCGATTTGTGGCGAGCTTCTTGAATTTTGGTCCGGCCTCGATCACTGTGGTTTCACCATTACGACCAAAAAAGTAAATTCGATCACCGACCGCGAGAGGGGTGGCCCAATTTGATTCGGCTAACCGTTCGGAATACTGCTTCTCTCCGGACTTCCCGTCAAAGCAGAAGACAACGCCCGCTCGATTAACCCAATAGCCATAACCCTTGTAGAAAATCGGAGAGCTAAAAGACGAAAGCGCTTTTTCTGCGAGCCAGACTTTCGAAACCACTGGGCCGCCGTCCTCTCCTGTGGTCACTCGCATCAAACAATTGGACGTTGAAGCGATTTCTGTCGACTCACCTCTTGAACCGGCTGACGCACCCACTAGAAATTGTCCATCGCCAGCAGATCGGGGGGTCGGCGTCGTATTCCCACCAATTTCGTCCGTACTCCAAAGAAGCTCACCAGTCTTGGGATCATAGCCATCCACGCTGCCGGCAGAACTGACAACGATCTGTGCTTTCCCGTTGATTGGCAATAGTGCAGGCGAACTCCAAGAAATCCGACTTGTGCGTTCCTGCTTCCAAGCGTTCTCTCCCGTCTTCTTGTCAATGGCAAGCAAATACGATGGCCCGTCGTGGTCCACTAACACAAAAACATTATTTTCGTCCTGTGCCAAGGATGACCCGATACAAAAGCGATTCTTCAAGGGACCATATTCTTTGGTCAACGAACGCTCCCATTGGAGGTTGCCTTCATGATCCAAACAAACCAAGTCGCCGCTCTCGAAGAAGCAGATGAGACGTGCTGAATCGACGACTGGCGTCGGTGCAGCACGACTCACATAGAAGCTTGATTTCACGAGTTCAGAACTCTCAACGGAATGTTTCCAAATCTGTTTTCCATCTCGCAGATTGAACGCAAACACGTGAAACTGGTTCTTCATTTCACCGGTCACGGATGTCACAAAAATACGCCCATTTTTAATCACCGGACTCGACTGCCCATAACCTTCCAAATCAGCCGCCCAAGCAATATGCCGGTCCGGGGACCATTCAACGGGCAAACTGGCCGGATCAATTCCGCCCCCACCATCCCCCAAAAACGCCGGCCAACTCAAACCATCGTGACCCGCGATGATCGCTAACAATACTAGGCATATTTTCATCTTCGTGCCTCTTTTCTAATCTGTGGCAACAAGTTGGATCTGGATCAGTTGCCGGTTGGATTTACCGGCGTTTCCGTTCGAGCCGAATAGTATAACCTTCTCGGGCAGCGTGTCATCTGTCCGCGGAAAAACGCGTCGCGTCGGTCGACGATTCCGGCAGAAAACGCTATAGTTAAAGCAGATTCCAGTACCATATCGTCTTTCTTTTGGCGATAATCAAATGAAGACTCGTCTCAGGCCGATCAGACCTGCTTTGTTCGATCCTCGAACGGTATTTTTTCAAACTGAGCTCCAACCCGAAACGGCTATTTGATGCGAAAACACCAAACGTTTTTTTGCTTCTTTTTCTTGCTTGCCCTGGTCCAGTTCTTCGTGAGCACCACGCTGGCAGGCGATTGGCCGATGTGGCGTTACGACGCGGGCCGCACCGCATCTTCGCCCTCAGCACTCCCCTCGGATCTCTGGCAACAATGGACGCGTCAATTTCCGCCGCGTGACCAAGTCTGGGACGATCCACTCAACCATGACTTAATGACCTACGACCGCATCTTTGAACCCGTCGTAAAAGACGGGCGGATGTTTTTGTCTTTCAACGAATCCGACAAGGTAGTCGCGATTGATCTTCAGGATGGACGTCGGCTATGGACTTTTTATACGGATGGACCAGTACGGTTTCCGGCGTGTGTGGCCAACGACAGCGTGTTTTTTGTCAGTGACGATGGCTATCTGTATTCGGTATCTGCAACCAGCGGCAGCTTAAACTGGAAATTCCGCGGTGGTCCCTCTAATCAAAAGGTAATTGGCAACGAACGGATCGTTTCAGCATGGCCCGCGCGGGGCGCTCCTGTCGTCAAAGACGGGACGGTCTATTTCGCAGCGAGTATTTGGCCTTTCATGGGCACATTTATTTACGCATTAGATGCTGAGACGGGACAAGTCCAATGGACGAACGACAGCACCTCAGCGAGTTACATCAAGCAGCCCCATAGTGCGCCATCATTCGCTGGCGTCGCTCCTCAGGGCTCACTCGTGATTGCGGGGGACAATCTCATTGTCCCCGGGGGGCGCAGCGTACCGGCCGTCTTCGATCGAACAACAGGAAAGCTGCGATATTTCCACTTAAATGAAGGTGGCAAAGGTACAGGCGGATCACTGGTTATCGCCCGTGATCAAGAATTCTTTGTTCATACTCGCGAGCGAGGGGTGCGTGCCTTCAATTTAGAAACCGGTACCAAAACTGCCTTCATGACGAACGAGCCAGTCCTCTCCGAACAGCTAATTTTCGCAGCCGAAGTAACCGAACCTAAGAGCGGTCATGGAAAACCCATTATCAAGGCGTACAATGCTGACAAAGAGGTTGTCTGGACGGTCGAAGATGTCGACGGCACGGGTGACCTTATTCAAGCCGGACCAACCCTCTACGCTGCCGGCAACAACACGATCACTGCGATTCATGCAGGAAAAGATTCGGGCACGGTTGTTTGGCGAAAAACGGTGGCTGGTGAGACGGTGGCTGGTGACATTGTGCGGTTGATCGCGGCAAATGACAAATTAGTCGCCGTAACTCTAGACGGTCGCCTCCACGTATTTGGATCCGAACCCGTTCTACCCGTGAAGATTATTCCCGCACCCAAACGGGAATTGAGCATTTCTGAGCGACATTTAGAATTCGCAAACGACCTGAATGAACTGGCCAACATCCGTGATGGCTACGTCATCTGGTACGGGCTCACGGATGAAGCACGCGTCCGTACATTTGCAAGCGTTACGGATGCGCAGCTCGTCATCGTCTCGGAAGATGAAGGACGTTTAGGTCGTTTACGAGAGGAATTTGATGCGGCCGGTTTATTGGGTAAACGAGTCGCACTGCACCATGGGACCGCACACACCTTCCAGGCTCCACCCTACGTGGCAAAGACTATCGTGATCGACAGCTCGTCGCCAGTTCTCACCCAAAGCATGCTAAAGAAAGCGTTTCAAAGCGTTCGTCCTTACGGAGGCAATCTTGTCTGCTTACGGAATGTCGATCGGGCGAACTACCGTGATTCACTGGTCGATGCAAATCTTGAAAATGCTCAAGTGAGTGATTCCGATCGATGGGATATCGCCAACCGCAAGGGCGCCCTCACCGGTGCCGGCGACTGGACTCATCAATATGGTGATATCAACAACTCAGTTAAATCCGATGATAGCCGAGTCAAGCTTCCGTTGGGTGTCCTCTGGTTTGGTGGCAGTTCCAACATGGACGTGCTGCCCCGACACGGGCACGGCCCGCCGGAACAAGTGATCGGAGGTCGACTCTACATTCAAGGCATGAATTCCCTGAATTGTCGGGATGTCTACACGGGCCAAGTACTCTGGAAACGCGATTTCGAAGACCTGGGCACTTACGACATTTACTTCGACGAAACCTTTAAGGACACGCCCCTCGATTCGGCCTACAACCAAGTTCACATTCCGGGAGCTAATGGGCGGGGAACTAACTACGTCGCGACAGAAGATGCGGTTTATTTGGTGGAGGATAACCGCTGCCACGTCATCAATATCGAAACTGGCAAAACCGACCGGTTCATCGAATTACCTGAAAATGCTGACTGGGGTTTCATTGGTGTATCCGGCGATATCTTACTCGGTGGCGAGGGCTTCGCGAATTACAAAAAAAAGCACAAGATCTCATTCAAAGAAGATGACGATGAGCTTTCCGTTAATTCCAAAGGCTTCGGTTCCAAGAGCTTCGATGTGTCCGCCAGCCGCGCTCTGGTTGCCTTCAATCGTCACACCGGAAAACAATTGTGGCAAGTCGATGCCCAACACAGTTTTCTTCACAATGGAATCGTTGCGGGTGACGGTCGGGTGTACTGCCTCGATAAACTCCCCCAACAAGTCGAGGACAAGCTGAAACGTCGCGGCCAAGTGTCACCCGCAAGCTATCGGATCATCGCGGTAGATCTCAACACGGGCGAGCCTCATTGGGAACAAACGGGGGATATTTTCGGCAGTTGGTTAGGATATTCCAAGTTACACCACGTCCTGTTATTAGCTGGCGCGTCGGCCAGTGACCGGCTGAAATCAGAAGTTGGCGATGGCATGACCGTCTACGACGGCGAGACGGGCGATATTCGCTGGCAAGATCTGGACCGAGCCTATTCGGGACCGTGCATTTTGCACAACGACACCATCCTTACAAACAGCAACTCCTATCAACTTTCGGCGGGAGCCTTCGATCTTCTCGACGGCACGGCACGCACCATTGTCAATCCAATCACCAAAGAAGAGCAGCCCTGGCAAGTCTGCCGTGCTTACGGTTGCAACAACATCATTGCCAGTGAAAACATGCTGACCTTTCGTTCCGGTGCGGCAGGTTATTACGACCTCAATACGATGAGTGGGACGGGGAACCTGGGAGGATTCAAGTCCGGATGCACCTCAAACCTTATCGTGGCCAATGGCGTGTTGAACGCGCCCGATTACACTCGAACTTGCAGTTGTTCTTATCAAAACCAAACCTCACTCGGGCTCGTTCATATGCCCGATATCGACATGTGGACAGTTAATCACACGGCCCACTTGAGTAAGCCGGGCCAGAAAATTCTCCACCTGGGAGTCAACCTAGGAGCCCCTGGAGATCGCGTCGATGACGAGGGCACTCTTTGGATCGACTACCCCTTAGTCGGCGGCCAATCACCCGATGTGCAAATTACGGCCGACGGTAAACCCAGCTACTACCACAATCACACCTCAACATTTAGTGGCCCCGGCTACCCTTGGATTGGCGCGTCAGGCGTATTGAACGCGAAGTCCCTGACGATTCCGATGTCGATTTACAAAGAGACCTTTCAAGATGGTCGCCCTTTCTATATCACCAAAGCGAATAACGACGGAGAAGAAGCAGAGGGTGGTGAGGTCGGCCTCAGTAGCAGTGACCTGGAAATGACCACCGAATCCGGTCAGCAGATCGTGGCGCTTCGATTTGAGGATGTGATTATTCCCCAAGGGGCAGTGATCACCGAATCACACCTGCAGTTTGTGTGTGACGAAATCAGCGATGCCCCCACTTCACTGAGCATCGGCATTGTCGATGCGGACGACGCTCCGAGCTTCGAAGGTGAAAACTCGATCTCATCGCTAAAGATCTTGCCAGCAGGCGTAGAATGGGAACCGAAGCCATGGACGGAAGTGGACCGCGCCGGACCGGATGAAAGAACGCCTGACATCACAAAACTCATTCAATCCATCGTGAGTCGTGAAGGCTGGAAATCCGGCAATGCAATCGGATTTGTGATTCGCGGCAAGGGGAAACGTGTTGCCAAATCCTTTAAGTCAGATCCCAAAGTGGCGACAAAGCTTTTCGTTCGCACCGACCAAGACAAGCCGGAAAATAAAGTCGCCACGAAGCCCCAGCCGCACCTGGTACGACTATTCTTCGCAGAACCTGAGGAACTCAAACCTGGACAACGCGTCTTTGACATCGTTCTCCAGGGCAAGATCGTCGCCGAGAACTTTGATATCGTCCGTGAGGCAGGTGCGCCTCGTGCCACAATCGTGCGTGAATTCAACGGGGTGATGGTGGGCGACAGTCTAGAAATCAATTTACCCCCACGAGTCGGACAGTCGGTGCTAAGCGGTATTGAAATCGTGAAGGAATGATGCCCTGCTGTCGACGAAGCACCGCCTGAATGTCTTCTGTGAAATTCAACTCTTTTCGCCGCCAACCATTGCTTGCGGCAAAGACGCTTGCCGGCAAAAGAAAAACGGTTTGCATCGCGGCAGTAATCGGTTATCTTCCGCATGCTAGGAGTCGGTGTAATCCTCACCATTCATGCTCGCGACAACCGATCGCAACCAGGATTCAAGAGCCGCATTCATTCCTTGCACCACGCTTGGTTTCACTGCAGCGAGATCGATTGTTTCACCCGGGTCCGTGGCAAGGTTGTATAACTCCCACCTGACCTTTCCCTGTTTATCAGTAATTCGGTGTAGTTTCCAATCCGAATCGATCCACGCGGCGTGGCCTGGGAACAGCTTGCTTGAATAGGGCTCATCAGCCAATTTCTCTGGGTTCAGGCTCTCTGCTGTGGCCGGCAAGTCCCTGGCACCGGTGGTTTGGGCTGTTAAGAGCGCCGCCATCCGCTCCGCCGACGGAGTTCGGATTCCTCCGACGGGATAATCCCAAAATCCCATCGCGTCGGCACGCTGTTCATCGGCGCCCTCCACAAACGTAGTGAGATTAATCCCATCCAACTTACGCTCGTTGGGTCGTGGTAGATCCACTAAGCCGAGCAAGGTTGGAAAAATATCGCTCGAATTAGATCGCGTCTTCACGACCCGTGGTTTCGTTATTCGTGAAGGCCATTCAAGGAAAGCAGGTACCAACAAACCTCCCTCATACACTTGGCCCTTATGCCCCTTAAAAGGGCCCGCTGATCCTACCTTCGGCAACGCACCATTGTCGCTGCAATACCAGAGAATCGTGTCATCTCGGAGATTGAGGTCATCCAAAGCAAGTCGCAATTTCCCAAAAGCGCGGTCCATCCCACTGATTTCACCATAAAAATGCTGCAACCTTTTTTCTTCATCGAGGTAGGGTGCACGATTCTCTGAACTGGACTGATGCGGGCCATGCGGTGAGCCAAACCAAACCACCGCGAAAAACGGCAAGTCATTGGTCGATATCTGCCGGATCCATTCAATCGCGGCATCCACCGTCACCCTTGAGCTCTCACCCGGATACTTCACTGCCTTCCCTTGCCAACTAAGAATCGGATCGTTGTCGAAGAAATTCGGTGCGCTGATCCAAAAATCGAATCCCTGCTCTCCTGGGTGAACCAAACTTTGTCGACGTACAGAACCCAGGTGCCATTTGCCAAAATGGGCCGTCGCGTAGCCATGTCCTTTCAACACTTCCGCCAGGGTAATTTCCTTCGGTCGCAACGGGTGTCCCCACTTGAAGACGCCTGACCGATTCGGATGCCGACCGGTAAGCACGCTCGCTCGCGTCGGTGAGCAGACGGGAGCCGCCGCATAGAATCGCTCGAAGCGTACGCCTGCTGCAGCAGCTCGATCGAAATTTGGTGTCAGCAAGGCCGGATGGCCTGAATAGCCCATATCACCCCAGCCTTGATCATCCGCCATGACCAGAACAATGTTCGGTTTCGTTTTCGCGTTCTCGGCAATGGCCGAATTACGACTCACCCCGAAACACAGCAACAGGACACAAATGGCCAGCGCACAACTCTTACCATTCATCGCACACTCCGTCCAAATCCTTTGATGGTTTACTTGTCGATCGACCTGACTGCACTGCTATTCTATTCCGGTCTTCCCGGGGGAACCACTCACAAAGTGATGAAGGTCAGTAATCCTTGCATCGCTCGCCGGAATCCCTTCATGACTTTGCCAATCCCATTGATCGATGTTTCACAAATATTTCGAATTGCCGGAGTTGTATTTAATGAGGCCAGTTCCTCTGTTGACGGGTAGCCGAACAAGGTATGGTGGGAGGTCAACAAATTGCCATCTAAGACACTTGCAAGCACGACCGGCATGAATTCTCCCTCGATTAAGCAACGTTTAGCAACAGCGAAACCAACCTGGTTTTCGACTTACTGCATCATCGCTGCCTTCGGCACCTATTTTTGCATGTATGCGTTTCGCAAACCCTTTACCGCCGGAACTTTTGAAGGACTCTTTCTGTTTGGCGTTGGATATAAAACGGTACTCATCACCTCTCAGGTGTTCGGGTATACGTTATCGAAATTCATTGGAATCAAATATGTTTCCGAGTTGGGACCATCCAAACGAGCACTCGGTATCGTGTTGTTAATCGGCATTGCGGAAGTGGCTCTACTTTTGTTCGCCGTTGTACCAACGCCGTACAACTTCATCATGTTGTTCATCAACGGGCTACCATTGGGAATGGTTTTTGGTTTGGTCCTCCGTTTTCTGGAGGGACGACGATTAACAGAAGCTTTGTCAGCCGGACTTTGCGCCAGCTTTATCGTTTCTTCCGGAGTTGTAAAGTCGGTGGGTCGCGTCCTCATCCAGGACTATGGGGTGTCTGAATTTTGGATGCCATTCTTAACCGGAATGATTTTTGTCATTCCGTTATTGACCTTTGTTTGGATGCTGAACCAAATCCCACCTCCTTCCGAGGAAGATGTCCGACTTCGAACCGAACGCGTCCCGATGAATCATCGAATGCGCAGGAACTTTTTTCGTCGGCATGCAATTGGTCTAATTGGATTATTAATCGTCTTCATCTTGTTGACGGTGATGCGCAGCATTCGCGACGACTTTGCGGTAGAAATTTGGGAGGGGCTTGGCGAGGGCGACGAGCCGTCGATCTACGCGAAATCAGAGACATGGGTCATGATAGGTGTTGTCGTTTTAAACGGCGTAGCAATCCAGATCAAATCTAACCGCAAAGCATTTATGACCGCGCTGGGCCTGATCGTTGCCGGGTTTGTGCTCATCATCGGCGCATTGGGTTTTCAACAAAGTGGGACACTCGAGGCTTTTCCATTCATGGTACTGATCGGCTTCGGCGCCTACGTGCCCTATGTGGCGTTTCACACGACTGTCTGGGAACGACTTGTTGCGGCCTTTCGGGAAAAAGCGACGATTGGTTATTTAATGTATCTCGCCGATGCAACAGGCTATCTTGGATATGTTGCCATTATGTTGTTTCGCGAATGGTTCAGCCCTGAAATCGACTTCCTGGCGTTCTTCATCAACGTTTCTTATGGAATTGCCATTCTGTGCCTGCTGGTGACTTTCTTGCTGGTGATCTATTACTCAAAGACACTACCCGGGTCCGAATCGCTTGAAGCGGGCCTCGATTCAACCCCAACTGTGTGATCGAAAGAACAACAACTTGCAATCGGTACCCCACCCGTCGGTGCCGGAATCGGGGACACCGCGAAATGGCGCAGCTCGACGCAACGAAAGGATGATAAACTGCATCATCTGCTTGAGGCAAACGGTGACGCTTCTAAACGCTCAATGAGGTCAGATAGATTGTCTCATAAAACGGAACACGCTTCGGCCCCGGCTGATCAACCTATGCCCGCAACGGCAGCTGTGTTTTACGGACCGGACGAATCATTGGAAATTCGTGGCTTTCCGATGCCAATCGCGCAGGAAGGCGAGGTTGTCATCGAAATCAGTTGCTGCACTCTTTGCGGAAGCGATTTGCACACCATCACCGGCCGACGGCACTGTACGGGTCAGGCCATCTTGGGTCATGAGGCAATCGGGCGAGTGTGCCAATTGCCACCCAACGGTCCGGTGCTGGCTAGTGACGAGCGCGCTTTACAATTGGGAGACCGGGTTACCTGGGGCATTGTCGCCTCCTGTCATCAATGCCGAATGTGCAAGCGAGGACTCACCCAAAAGTGTGAAAAACTCATCAAATTCGGACACGAAGCAGTAGACGGATCGGGCCGAATCTCTGGCGGATTAGCGACTCACTGCCTGTTACCTCGCGGTTCGACCATTGTCCGTTTGCCTGATTCGTTACCTGACCAAGTGGCCTGTCCGGCGAATTGCGCGGCGGCAACCGTACTTGCGGCGATTCGAGTGATCGGACCCTGTGAAGGGAAACGGGTACTGGTGATGGGTGGCGGAATGCTTGGACTGATGGCCGCCGCTGCAGCACGCTACCATCGCGCTAAAACGGTGGTAGTTTGTGATCCTCAACCCAATCGCCGGGAATGGGCGTTGCGGTTTGGCGCCGACGCTACGATGGACAGGGTCATCCCTCAGCACCAGGAAGGTTTTGACATTGCCATCGATATGACGGGCGTACCCGATGCCATCGAACCGGCATTCGACGCTTTGGCAATTGGTGGCCATTTATTGCTAATAGGAAGCGTCTTCCCGTCCCGCGATCTGGCGATTCCTGCCGAACAAATCGTGCGCAGAATGATCCGGATCGAAGGGCTGCACAACTATACCGGCTCTGACCTCGTCAACGCCGTAGATTTTCTGGCGGCAACCTGGAAACAGTTTCCATTTCTGGAACTTGTCGACACCGAATATTCATTGAAAGAGGTGAACCAGGCGATTCAGGCTGCGATTGCCGGCAGGCATATTCGAACCGCCATTCGCCCTCAAATCTGATTAAACGCCCAGCACCCCATTGAAACAGATGATAGCTCGCGAAATCCGGCATTCATGATGAAACGATATCTCCAGATGGAATCGTAACCGCCGAAAGTGATTCGCGGCAAAACTTTTCCTCCGAATGGGTGTGCAATGATGAGCGAATCGTTGGTCACTTCCTCCTCAGAGGCAACTCCGATGCGTGGATTTACGATACTCGTTCTACTGCGATTAAGCTTTCAACTGGGAAGCCTTTACGCCCAATCTAGCCGACCACGCCGGAAGAGAGCCCGATTCTCCGCAGCCGTCGACCCGCTCCCTGCCCTGCTCGATCAGGACGGGAACGGGGTCCTGTCGGACGACGAGCTGGGACGAGCCGTTGAGCGGCTAAAAACACTCGACCGCAACCAGAATGGGAAACTGGACCGAAATGAATTAGGGCAAAACGATTTCCGGGTAAAACTTGCAAGGGGCTCATTTTCGACGGGGGCAAATCGCATTTGAAAATCAGGGCTAACGGTTGGATCGCCCCGACCTGATACAGAGGTTTATGACGAAGAGGGCCAGCCACTCTCGTTTGCCAGCCTGAAGGGCCACTATTCGGCAATCGTTTTCGGCTGCTTGACCTGACCGCCCTTTTTACGCAAGGCATCCAGTCTGGAAGCCATCCGGCGTGACTAGGCGCCCCAAGGTGTACGTTTCATTTCATCTACAAGAATCTTGCCCATCCGGAAACCAATGGCTATTTGAATCCGAACACGCTTCACGAACGGTTGCTACATGTCCAAGAGGCTAAAAAACGAATTCCCAGCGGCTTTGATTGGCTTGCGGACAACATGCAAAACGCCCTCAAACATGCAATGACGGGCGGAGCCAATAATCCTGAATACCTCTTTGACCCCGCCGGAAACGTGGTTTGCATGCGTGACTGGAGCAATCCGGAGCAATTGCGTAAGGATCTGGTCACCCTGGTCGGGGAAATCGAAAACCCCACGCCTGCCCGCGATGTCCCGCTGCGTTTTCTGCCGCCGAAATCTACCCTTCCCAAGGGTATCGTGCCAAAATTGAAGCACATAAAACAACTAGACGCTGTTACCGTTCACCCTGAGGATGATGGCGGCCAACCCTACTATGTGAAATTACGCGCCGAAGCCGATTCCGATTTACTGGACCGCAATCAGGGCAAACTCTATTTGGGTTTCCATCTCGACCCAATTTACGAAGTGCACTGGAACAATTTAGTATCGCCAATTGAATTCGCAATGGAACTACCGATAGGCGTCTCAATCACTCCATCGCGAGGCAAAGGCCCCAAGTTAAATAACGCCACTGACGCTGACCCGCGTGAGTTTCTGCTCGATGTCTCGACATCGAACACGCCTTTCTTCGTTACTATCAAATACTTTGCTTGCAATGACAAAGAGGGTTCGTGCAAACCTATCATTCAAACATTCTGAGTCGACCTTAGACGAAACAAAGACGCAGGTGCTGTATTCGGACGCGGCTTTCGTTTCGGCAGAACACAATAATTCCTTTTCCCAGGACTTCTCCCATATTTCATTACCTCCCGATTCTATGCCTTTTTCTTTCCATCCTTATTTTCTCAGAAACACAGCAGTCTCGGGGTGACGACTGGTTGCGTTTTCGCGGGCCAGATGGCAGGAGCATCAGCGAATCAACCACAAATGGGATGAGAAACAGAATCTCGCCTGGAGTTGCTCGCTACCGGGGCCCCGATCCTCGAGCCCAATTGTCGTTGGCAATCGCGTCTTTGTCAGCTGTTACTCTGGATACGGAGGCCAGGAGTCCGTCAATGACATCGCAGGCTAATGCGACATCTCCGTCTGTATCAATCGGACATCGGGCGCAATCGAGTGGTCAGCTTCTGTTCCAGCAGCACAACCCGAGGACCCCTATCGCGGCTACCTCCGCGAACACGGCTACGCAAGCAACACTCCGGTGAGCGACGGAAAGAATATATACGCATTCTTCTCGAAGTCAGGGATTTTCTGTTACACGCTGAGCGGCGAACAGCTTTGGCATACGCTGATTGGAGACGAATCGAGTAATCGTCAATGGGGTTCTGCTGCGAGCCCAATCCTGCTCGGTGACCAGTTGATCGTCAACGCATCGGACGAAGCTCGCTCCGTAATCTCACTCGACAAAAAAACGGGAAATCAACTTTGGAAAGCAGAGGCTGATTTAACCGAACTGAGCTATGGAACACCCGGAATCGTCCACGGAACAGATCGTAGGGAAGTCGTCCTGGCCATTCCCGGTGAAGTCTGGGGGTTGAACGCGGAAACAGGAAAACTCGCTTGGTACGCAAAAACCAACTAACGGGCAATATTTCTCCCAGTCCGATTATCGATGCCGACATGGTGTACATCTTCGGCGGATTTCGCTCTTCCGGAAGTCACGCGATACATGCTGGTGGCAAAGGGGATGTGACAGACACCCGAGTCGCATGGACCTCCCTGAGCAGCTCTTATGTCGCCACTCCTTTACTACACGACAGCCACCTCTATTGGATCGATGACCGAGGTCAAGCATGGTGCACCCATGCCGAGGACGGTAGCCTTGTTTACAGGGAGCGTGTGAAAGATTTGCAAAGCGGTGGCAGACCGGTCTATGCTTCTCCAATTCTGATTGGAGACCGGATTTTTGTGGTGACACGCAGAGATGGCACTCTCGTATTGCCCGCCAGCCCCGAATTCAAAGTCTTGCATCAGAATCGAATTAATTCTGATCCATTTGATTTCAATGGAACTCCAGCTGTTACTGGAGACGCGTCATTCCTTCGTTCCGATCGAGCGATCTATTGCATCAAAACCGCCAGCTAGATGGCGATCAGACCAGATCGTTGATCGTGCTCCAGACGGAACTACTGAACAACAAATCAAAGCGGTTGTCGCCCGTTAGGGTGTAATCCGGCGCACCTTAATATTGCGAAACGACACGTCGTTACCGTGATCCTGCAGGCAAATGTGACCATTATTTGCTTTGCCAAACATTTTCATCTTCGCAAATTTACTCTTCGCCACCCGTGCATCCCAGTCATCACTGCCCTTTACATACTCGCAGTACTTTTGACCGTTCATGGATTGGACGCATTGCTCGGGAGTGATTACGACGTGCAGTGTATTCCATTCCCCCGCTGGATTCGTTGCGTCAACGTCAGACGCATAGAGCCCATAAAGCCAACCTGCTTTTTGGGGATCGCTTCCATCCTTGTTGTCCTGGATTTGAATCTCAGGCCCTGTCCGCCAGGGTGTACTTCCATCTTCCGTCACATGGTACATCAAGCCACTGTTGCCACCGGGCGGGATCTTGTAGTCGACTTTGAGCTCGAATCCCATGTAATCATTTTTGGTGATAATGTCGCCAGCGCCTTTGCGTCCCCAGCGGATTTCCCCGTTAGCAACCTTCCAGCCATCACCTACCTTCGACTTCTTGAAATTCCTCCATTGATCCATCGATCGGCCATCGAACAATAACTCCCAACCTGCCGCTTTTTCAGCATCGGAAAGCGTGTTGTGGGCAGCATCTTCAGCGACCAAAACAGTGGGAACGATCAGCCCGTATAGGACGAATAATTTGAAAAGGATTTTCACGATTCACCTCTCGAAGAACATGCGACTTACGGAAACTCAGTTTGATTGGATAGGATAACCGCTCGTTTATACGAGAGCGACCCGCTAATATTCTGCCGCCGTATGCTCCTCACCCTCAACCCAACTGTCGGCCTAAAGCCATACAGACTCATCCGGAATTGTGGCAGACTACCCGAATCGACTAAACGGGTGTTTTCATTCACGCCTTAAGATCTTGCCGAATTCGGCTCAACTTCCAATCCTGAAACAGGCTCGGCCAGACGAACCGCTACAGACAAAGTAGCTGCCAGGGCAGCGAACCATTTTTTCAATCCGCGTAATATGCGGATAAGGCTTAATAATTAGAAGCTAACCCGTAAATCCGACAGGACCTTTGTCACAGACTGCTCAAAGGTTTTACTTCTCTCTCATGCCGAGTCTACTCATCGCTGGCCAATCGAATCCCCGTAAATTGCCAACGAGCAGTCGGCGGAAAAAAGTTTCGATAGGAAGTGCGCAGATGGCTTGAGGACGTTGCACAAGAACCTCCTTTTAGCACGTATTGATTGCACATAAATTTCCCATTGTACTCCCCTAAGGCCCCATCCACCGGGCGATAGCCAGGGTACGCGACATATGGACTTCCGGTCCATTCCCACACATCGCCAAAAAACTGATGATTACCTGTCGATCGCCCTCCGGAGCGATGGGGGTGAATCGCCTGTCCCAGATCGATCAAACGATCCGCCAAGTTGCCGTCAACGGAGACTCCTTGGGCTGCAATCTCCCATTCCGTTTCGCTGGGCAGGCGCTGCCCTGCCCAGCGGGCAAACGCATCGGCCTCAAAGAAGCTCACATGGCACACCGGCAATCTTGGATCAATCGGCGTCAAACCTGCCAAGGTGAATTGATACCATTCCCCTCCCTTTTGTTGCCAATACAGGGGTGCGGCCCACTGCTGTTCACTGACCGTCTGCCAGCCTAAAGACAACCATAATTCGGATCTTTGGTAACCGCCCTCTTCCATAAACTGCAGGTATTCCTCACAGGTCACCAAGCGGGGTGCGAGATGCAAACTCGGAACCAATACGTTGTGACGCGGGAATTCGTTGTCATAGCCAAAACCCTTGCCATCATGCCCCACTGCATAAACGCCTCCAGCCACCTTGATCCATTCCAGGGGATCTTCATCCAAACTCGTCGGCCACGAATCGTGTCGATAGACGGGCGCAATGGGATTCAACGAAAATGCATGCTTGATGTCCGTCAGCAACAATTCCTGATGCTGCTGCTCGTGATGCAAACCGACTTCAAGAATCTCCCAAAAGCGTTCAGACAACTGCTCCACTTGTGGCAATAAACTCACCAAAGCCTCGTCGACATACGCACGATAAGCCAACACCTCGTCTCGACTGGGTCTCGACAGAAGTCCACGCTGTGATCTTGGGTAGGGTTGACCGACACTGTTGTAGTAGGAATTAAACAACAGCATGTAGTCGCGATTAAATTCCTGATAGCCGGCACACTCACTGAGAAGAAATTGTTCAAAAAACCAAGTCGTATGAGCCAAGTGCCAACGCGTTGGACTCGCATCCGGCATGGATTGCACAGCGCAATCTTCAGCTGTCAACGTCTCGCAAAGCCGTTCTGAAAAACTGCGCACCTTTACGTATTGGTTAACTAGCTGAGAATAGTTTTGTGTTCGCGTTTCCGTCACAGATTCCATTCATGGCCCCTGACATTTCCTGTGATAACATATTTGCTTTTACGGCGATTCATCGCCGACCACAAAATGCAGTACAGCAAAAAACTCATTCGGGTCGGTCCACGCCCGGCGAAACTCCAAACCTGTCTCGGAAGCAATTTCAGCAAAACCCTCAATGGTATATTTGTGGGAATACTCGGTGTGGATCTCCTCGCCTTGATCGAACGCAAACTGCTCGCCTCCGATCTCCACTACCTGAGCCTGTCGACTTCGGAGACCGATTTCAACTCGACCATACATTTCATTGTAGTTCGCTACGTGTTCAAACTGCTCGGGTTTGATATCCCCCGCCAATTCACAATTGATACGGTTTAAGATATTTAGACTGAAACTGGCAGTCAGGCCTTTCGCGTCGTTGTACGCCGCTTCGATTGTGCTGATCTCTTTTTGCAAATCAATGCCGATCAAAAGACTGCCACCCTGTCCGCATTGACTGGTGATATTCTCTAACAACTCCTTTGCCATGCCCGGGTCAAAATTTCCGATCGTGGAACTGGGGAAATAGACAGCAGTTTTCGTTGCCTTGCGTTCGAATTGCGGCAGTTCAAATCGTGCGAGAAAATCCGCACAGACGGGGAGTACCGATAGCTTGGCAAAATTTTCAGAGAGTTTATCTGCCGATTCGTGCAAATGCTCGAAAGAAATATCAACGGGAACGTACGCAACCAGGTCGATCAGTTGATCCAGTAAGAGTGGTGTCTTAAGACTACTACCAGACCCGTATTCAACTAGCACCGCACCAGCACCGATTTCCTCCGCCATTTCCGAAGCGTACCGCTTCATGATCTCCAATTCAGTCCGAGTAAGATAATATTCCTCTAGTTCGCAAATGTCATCAAAAAGTTGTGAACCCCGTTGATCATAAAGATACTTACAGGGCAGATTGCGGGGCGAGGCCGACAATCCGGTCAAAACATCGACCAAGAAATCATTTGACGATGCCTTTTCAACTAATGCAGTGTTATGTTCAGACAAACTATTAATCCTCGGTGGGAGTGGCCTAGGGTACTAGAACGGGTGGCTTGAGAAGTCGACACACGAAAGAATGAAACATTTTACGTAAAAATGCGACTTCGACAACGGGCATTGCGGTCAATAACCCCCCTCAATCTACAAGGGGTTGGAGATTCGGCCAGCTTTCGCTTCTCACACAATTCGCGCACGGGTTAGGTCGTCGCGGTGAAACACCAATCCACGCATTACTTATCTGAGACCGGCTGCAACCCTTTTATCGTCTTGGAGTCTGGGCGATCTTCGCCGACTTTGACGGTGTAGCTTCCGGGTTGATAGACAGGCAGCCGAAATGAAGCGTCTCCCGATCGGATGGTGTAGAGGACATCGTCCGTCGCTTCGTCAATCACTTGAAAAACTGGATGGTCCGCTTGATCGAAGCTTACCTCTGGCAAAAAGCCGATCGGAGTTCTCCCATCGTTATCCTGCATTTTAATGGTGACAGGCCAACCTGGGAATTGTGCTTGATCACCATCTCGCACATCCGCAAACCGTGGCCAACTTTCAAAGGTAATCGTGCGATTCTTTTTATTAAAACGCACCACCCCATAGCCGTCAGCCCGCTGCGTTTCAGCACTACGTTTCGGAGGATTTGCATAAGCCAGCATACGAATTAGGTTCCCCAAACCGTCTTCATATTCACCTGTCCATGGCAGGGGACTATCAGGCACCGGATTCGCACCCGGTTGCTCATCGATCGGGTGCCACCATCTTCCATAGATCGTGTTAACAATTGCGGGACTGGTAAAACCGAAAGGACCATCTGCTTGTCGCTCAATCCCATGTTGAACCAGCACGGACAAATGTTGATCACCGCAGACATGGGGTGCCCAACTCTTCCGGATCTCCCTCAAAGCCTTGCGACGTCCCGTTTGCGGCCAACCATTACAATCTAAGTCTGCCAAGAGGCGATTGCCCGGTTTTCCATGCAAGTGCACCGCACCACAAAAGGCGGTTTGCGAAAGGACGCATTTCATTTCAGCGCCTCTCCAATCTTCATTCCAATCACGAAGAAAGTTCAGCTGTCTTTCGCCCAATAATTGCAGCCCCGCAACATCAACAGCCTTGCGATCATAATTCGGATCGTTGATGTGATCGGGCCGCGGTCCCATCTTCGGAATCTTGCCATCAGGTCCCGTCTTGAATTTACGATCCTCGAGAATGGCAAAATCAATGCCACCAACCAGCAGATTCGTGTAATAGACGCCGATGCCGCGTTTGATCGGAGTCCCATCATAGGGATCTGGCAAGTGCCACGTCTGGCAGCGTTGAACCATATTGACGTATTTCGCCGGATAAAAGAAACCACCATCGGCACCAGCAGAATTGCTCGCTTTCTTCCCGCTCTCTCCCCAGATATTCGCTTGTCCTACATCGTGATCATCCGGAATGCAAATGGATGGTCGATCGCGCAGCAGATCACGAAATTGCACGCCGAACTCCAGCCACCCGAATGTATGTTGCGTGTGGTGGTAGGATTGATCACCGGCAAAGAACAATAGGTCAGGATCTTGCAACTTAAGATTATCGACAATCCTTGCGCGTGGTCCTGGGGTACGACTCGAATTGCAAGAGAGCGCTCCCAGCACGATGGTATTTTTCTGTATTGGATCTTTTCGGATCAAACCCGCGAAAGCCGCCTTGTCACCATGTCGCAATCGGTATCGAACGTTCTTTGAATTATCCCAATCCTCCAAACGAAAATGCGCGCTCCAACCAAGTTCGTTCACCTCTTCCGTTTTCACGAGTCGCCATCGCCCCTCTTGCTGTAGCTCAAGCCGCACTTGTCGCGATTCGTCGGGAAGCAGTGGATAAAGTTGCGCCGTCAACTTCAAAACAGATCGATCCTGCGCATAAACCGCAAACGCAATCACCTCTTCGCGTGGCACGAGTAATCGGGGCTTGCGATTTTCTTTTGGTTTCCACCACTCCCCCGTTGCCTCAGAATCAAGGTTTGGAAATTTCTGGCCGAAAGGTTGAACCTCCGGCGCCGCCCGGCCGTTCGAAATTAAACAAGCGAAAAATATCAATATCACAAAGGTTAATCTCAGCGGGGTGTTCATTCGGTCGCATCCTGTAGCAAGCAATCGGCCAGTTGTCATATCGAATCTGTATGAGCCCGCATAAACATTCAGCCCTCACACCCCAGCATTCTATCGCATCGAACAACACGGCGGAAATGAGAGTTCCGTTCACCCCTTATCGACTTGCTTAGCCTTACTTCAGCTGGAGGTCGGCAAATTATCGTGTTTCTCACCGCCTGTTCTTTTCGAAAAAAAGGGGAACACCGATGCGAAGCAGGAGAAAAAAGAAAGTCACCACACGACGTCCCCCGCCTCCACGCTGCCTTCCTATCAGGAACATGGAATCTCGGACCGACGAAATTTGCAGATGCGCAGGTGACAACGAACCATTGGGCCAATCAGACAATTTCCTCAAGCCCCCCTGTTTTAGCTGAAGTCTCAGTCCACCCGTGCGGCAACATGGCTATCAGCATCGGACGCCTCTGGCCAGCGACGAGGAAAGGGGCCACGATTTGTCACCATTCTTCCCTCGACCCGTGCTGAGATTCGCTAATTTTGGTGATCGGCCCGCACCGGCTAAAAGGAACGCCGACCGCGACAACCAATAGGCGGCCCCGGCTGCTTTGCTGAGCCGGGGCGCACCAGGATACAAGCAAAAAAACATCTATTTCCTTGCAATCCCCGCGAATGCCTGTCATATATGTCGCAAAGTCATACGTTCCTCCATGCTTTTGAGACCCACCCGAGGCTCACGATGACCCACGAATGGCCGCCCCACGAACGTCTGCGCGTCGCGATACTCATTGAAACATCGAAGACCTACGGTCGAGGGTTACTGCGCGGAATTGCAAGCTATCTCAAGCTGCACGGCCCTTGGTCTGTTTACATTGATGAGCGTTCTTTAGATGACCCGCCCCCGCCTTGGCTCCATCACTGGAACGGGGATGGGATTTTGATCCGCGATGCCAACAACGAGCTACTTTCCGCTGCCCTTCAAACGGGGGCTGCAATCATTAACCTTGGTGAGCACGAGAAAGCTGACGTAGCTCATATTCGCTCGGATGAGCGTGCGATCTCAATGATTGCCGCCGAGCATTTACGGCTGCGTGGTTTTCGTCATTTTGGCTACGTAGGAGTACCCAACTCTCCCTTCTCAGATTCACGTCATCGATTTTTCATGGAGTCCATTGCTCCCAGTCCTTGCGAATATTTTGGTGCGTCATCTCCAAACGTTAACCAAAATTCGTGGGAAGCCATTCAAGATCAGCTCGCCGAATGGCTGCTCCAACTCCCCAAGCCGATTGGCTTGATGGCCTCCTATGACGTGGTGGGTTTACGCGTGCTCGAAGCGTGTCGGCGCGCGGGACTCAGTGTACCAGATCAAGTTGCCGTAGTCGGCGTCGACAACGATGCGGAACTTTGTGCGTTATCAAATCCACCACTTAGTAGTGTGGAACATTCCCTTGAAAAGATTGGATATCAGGCAGCAGAACTGCTTGGCAATATGATGTCCGAGAACATCACGGCTCCGTCTTTGACGCTTGTCCGGCCCACGGGGGTTGTAACACGACAATCCAGCGACATTATCGCGATTGACGATATCAAGGTGGCGGCAGCGTGCCATTTCATTCGCGAACACGCCTGCGAGGGCATGACGGTACCGAAAGTCGCCGAACATGTTTCCTTATCCCGTCGAGCACTCGAGCGTCGTTTTCATAATGCCTTGAAGCGTAGTCCGCAATCCGAGCTCCGCCGAATTCAAATTGATAGAGTTCGGCAGTTGCTAGAGGACACCGACCACAAACTATCGGTGGTCGCACAGATGTCCGGATTCCGTTACCATGAGTACATGAGTAAGGTCTTTAAAGAAAAGACTGGCATCTCTCCGGGCAACTACCGCAAATCGAAGCGCTCGCAAGCATCGATTTCGGATGAAATAGTACTACGCGCTGAAACGGGCGAAAACGGTTCTCAATCAACTGTTTAAACCGTAGCACCCTTCGAACTCCTACTGGATTGCGGCTCTATCACTCCGGACGTCATATGAAGTAAGCAGGTCTTCTCCTGTCGCGCTTCCCCCTTCAGTAGCTCCACAAAGGCGATCCATGAAATCATTCGTTACACACCTCGAAAGTGCGATCGATCAGACCCATCTTCCAGCTGACCAGATCCAGACACTCCATGCCAATCGCCCGCTCTGGGTACGATACGATCTGCCGGCCGTCGGCAATCAAATGACGAAAGACGTTGTCGCATCACGAGAGCATTCGATGTGGCGGTATCGCGAACTCCTGCCGGTCCCCCCTGGGGAAGAGGTGACTCTTGGTGAAGGCATGAGCCCCTTATTGCGATGCTCGCAATTAGGAAAGCAGCTCGGGCTGCAAAATCTCTGGATCAAGGATGAATCCCAACTGCCCACAGGCAGTTTCAAGAGTCGTGGGTTGGCAATGGCCATTTCAATGGCCAAACATTTCGGAATTCAACGAGTTGCTATCCCGACAGCCGGGAACGCAGGTGGGGCCACGGCAGCCTATGCAGCTCGTGCCGGAATAGAAGCCTTCGTTTTCATGCCAGACGACACGCCCGTCGTCAACCAGTATGAAGCTCAAATGGCCGGCGCTCACGTGTACCTCGTCAACGGCCTGATTAACGACTGCGCGCGTATTGTTCGAGAGGGACAATCCGAACTTGAATGGTTCGATCTTTCAACGTTGAAGGAGCCTTATCGTATTGAAGGCAAGAAGACAATGGGATTAGAACTTGCCGAACAATTCGACTGGGACTTGCCGGACGTGATTCTCTACCCGACAGGTGGCGGGACCGGCTTGATTGGCATGTGGAAGGCCTTCCACGAATTAAAGGAGCTGGGCTGGCTAACCACCCAGCAGATGCCTCGGATGATCTCGGTTCAGTCGGACGGCTGCCAACCAATCGCCACTGCTTTTAACGCGAATCAACGCTTCGCCGAACCCTATCAAAATGCCATGACCTGTGCGAGTGGACTGCGGGTTCCGGTCGCGGTTGGCGACTTCATGATTCTTGATGCAATCCGAGAAAGTGGTGGTCAAGCGATTGCCGTCGACGAGTCTTCTATTACTGCCTGGACCCACCAAGCCTGCAAGGCGGAAGGCCTATCCATCTGCCCCGAAACGGGAGCATGCATTGGGGCTCTTCAAACACTTATCTCGGCGAAACAGATCAACTCCAACGATCGCGTAGTCGTTTTCAATACGGGAGCCTCTCAGAAATACCTCGAAATCCTCCAAGATCATGCAGGAGAAGTGCCGAGCATCGACTTGAACCGGCCACTCGACTTCGGTATTTTCCATCGTGGTAACAATCCCCGCGTCGATTGATTTGACTGCAATTTCCCCACAGAAAATCACCCCTTTCGTGTTCAACACAAGACGTGGTCGGTTTTCGCAATCCCTTGTCGACTCAATTTAAGGCACAGCCCATAACAACAAGCGTCGTTTCCCCGTAAACATCATTTCGCTCCGGAGCTCCCCCCAATCATGATGCGTATTAACCAAGCAAAGCAAAAACTGGCCGACGGTTTGCCCACCTTTGGAACGTGGCTGTCACTCGGTGATCTCTATGCCGCTCGTGTTCTGGCAAGAATGGGATTCGATTGGCTTACCCTCGACCTGGAACATTCTGCCATTGATTGGTCAACGGCCACCTCAATCTTTGGGGCGGTGGCGGATGCGGGTTGCATTCCGCTCGCCCGCGTTCCCGAAGGTACCCATCATTACATCAAACGGGCACTTGACGCGGGCGCTTGGGGTATTGTCGTGCCGATGGTCGACACGGTCGAACAGGCTCAGATCGCAATTTCAGCAGCCAAATACCCTCCACAAGGTAATCGCAGCGCGGGCGGTGGCATGCATTCCATGAACTTTAATGCGGAGGTGGGTGAGTATTACCGCCAAGCCAATGACCAGATTCTAGTCGTTTTGCAGACAGAGAGTCCTCGGGGTGTCGAAAATGCAGAAGCCATTTATTCACTGCCCGGCTGCGACGCCATCTTTATCGGACCCAACGATTTGCGATTCCAGATGCGAGCAGCTGATGGAACTTTTCCGTCGGACGCTGAACATGAAGACAAAATTCAACGAGTGATCGAAATCGGCAAGAAAGTCGGAACCGCCACTGGGATTCACGCCATGAGCCCGGAAGACGCCGCCCATCGTGCTGAGCAGGGAATGCAATTTCTTGCGGTTGGCAGCGACCTTCAGATGTTAACTCTTCGTGCTCAGGAGGTAGTGGGCAAATTGTTTCCAGAAGGCGAGAGCAGCGATCTGGCGCGTTATTGATGTTCTCCCTCAAAATTGCAACAAGAATCTGCTGCGATGAAGCGAGAACTTCCTGTCGGTGTTGGTAAAGCCCACTTTTTCGCCCGGCAGGGGCATCAGTCGTTGACACGCCGCTGAACGCCGATCTCTCGCAACAACATCTTCGGCTCGCCCTCAAGATTCACGTTTGGATCCCAACGATTGAGAAAACGCCGGTCAATTAGCGAAAGTTTTTCACGAGGGACGGTGATCTCTCGACCGTCATCGAGCCGATGCAGGACCACAGAATCCGGTTGCAACGTTTTCAATTCTGCGATTACCGAACTTGTGCCTGTTCGGCTTTTCCACAGTCGCGGTAGTTTTTGCTCTCGACCGTCGAGGGTAGCGAGCGCGGCTTCCCGATCCTTTTGGTAGAGTGAAACGATCGTTTCAAAGGCGTTGGCTTCATCATAACCCAAGGCAATTAACAAAACGTTGGTCACCTCGGTGATCTGCCGGACTGCCGGACCAACTGAGGATGATCGAAATTCACTTGCTGATTGAATTAAAGAGAGCACTGTGGGCTTGTAGGTCGAAATGAATTTGCGGTGTTCTTCGGTCCCAACAATCGCCTGACTTTGCTTTCGTGCCTTCATTTGCATCACTAACTCATCACATCGTTGCAAGATTTCACGAGCGTGACGCAATTCGTTCTCCTGCTGAGTAACCGTTAACCCCTCCACCATCGTGGTTTCAAGCGTAAGCGTGTTCTCTCCGGCTGACAGTTGAGCAGCAACGACAAAAAGAACAGCAAAAGTTAGGCAAACACGTTGTAACGCTGTATTCATGGAAGATCCCTGACTGTTTTCTAGTCTCGATGAACAAGTAGACTATCAATTTCTGGCGCGAACAGTTCCGCACTTACAGCAGCTCAAACGAGATTTATTCACTTGCATTCCGTGCAATCGACACAACCAGTACGAACCTATCCATTTATCCTATAGTCCGCACGTCATCCAGGCTAAGCGTACCTCAGTAAATCACCAGAAGGATTTTTCCAAGCTGCCAAACCACAAAGTCTTGAAGCGAAATGAGAACGTCCGGATGACTCACGAGAACGAGCCGAAGGATCTTGAGAACCGATCATTGCCGGGAGATTTGTCGTGGATCACGACGGGGCAGCCGTTTCACCGAGGGTAGGGATCAGCAAAAGCTCCAAAAGCGCCTAATCCACCATCGACTTCCACATCCGTTGCTGTGACAAACGAAGCAGCGTCACTCGATAACCAGAGCACCACGTGGGCCACTTCTGCAGTGGTTCCGATTCGCCCCAGCGGATGCCGATTCGATAAGGCTTCAGCCCCACCTTGCGACTCAAGCGTCTGACGAACCAAGGGTGTGTCGATGGCTCCCGGAGAAACTGATACAACGCGGATTCCGGCTCGAGCGTACTCGACGCCCCACTGGCGGGTCTGCATGATATTTGCAGCCTTAATCGGACCATAGGCGGGAACTCCCCGGGCCGTTCGGTGCCCTTGCCCACTGGCCAAATTCACGATGACACCCTCTTGTTGAGTTTTCATGTGGGGAAGGACAGCGCGTGCCATTTGCATATACCCGGTCAGATTCACATCAACCATTCGCTGCCAAAGTTCATCCGTGTACTCGTCGATGGGACGATAGGAGTCAGCAGGCTGAACCGCAGCGTTGTTAACGAGCACGTCAAGTCCACCAAATCGCGAAAGCACCCATTCGACCGCTTGTTCACAGTCTTTTCGACGGGACGTATCTCCCTTTCGAAAGAAGATTCCATCACTCAAATCTTCTCCTGGCACCAGGTCGAGACAAACCACCCTGGCACCGCTACGGTGAAAAGCCTCCGCTACCCCGCGTCCAATTCCGCTGGCACCGCCGGTAACCAACACGATACGGCCAGCATTGTCGTACTGGACCGTGCCTCGCGGTCGAGAATTTCTTTTCGCCATGAATGCCCCTTCCTATGCGATCTAGAGCCTCGAGTCAGCATCGAGCGCCTTCAATATAGCCAATCCAGTTTCAGCCGGATTTCGGGACAAAGTTTCGCAGGTAGGTATGGCTTTGCCTTAAAGAGGTCTTCCGAGCTTCCAAAGAGTGTTCATAGGCTCGATCTTCCACTTCCACACAGACAGGACCGTCATATCCCACATCGGTAAGAACTGAGAAAAATTTCCCCCAATCAACATCGCCCATTCCGGGTAACTTCGGCACATGATACTCGTTGGGATGGGCAAGGATGCCCACTTGATCGAGGCGGTGACGATCCAAGCGAACATCTTTCGCATGGATATGAAATAGGCGGTCAGAAAAATCCCGCATGGGCGCCAGATAATCCATTTGCTGCCAGATCATATGTGATGGATCATAGTTCAAACCAAAGTGTTTGCTGGGTAAATCCTCAAACATGCGTTGCCAAATGGTCGGACTTACTGCAAGGTTCTTTCCTCCAGGCCACTCATCGCTGCTGAACAACATCGGACAATTCTCAATTCCCACTCGCACCTCAACTTCTCCTGCGAGCTCGATGATCGGCCGCCAAACTTCCAGGAAGCGATTCCAATTGTCATCAACCGACTTGGTCCAATCCCTACCAATGAATGAATTCATCCGGTTCAAGCCAAGTTCTGCCGTAAGCCGAATCAATTTCTTGATGTGCTCGATAGCCTGATTCGCCTCAGCAGCGTTGGGCGTCAGCGGATTCGGATAATATCCCAAGCCGCTTATCGTGACGCCATACTTTTCAGTAAGCGCCGCGACCTGTTCGCGTGTTTCGGATCCATCAGCATCCGCATCGAGGTGAGTGACCCCCGCATAGCGGCGATCGGATTTTCCATGAGGCCAGCACATTACCTCCACGCAATCAAAACCGATATCCGCCGCGGTTGCAAATACTTCCTCCAAAGTAAACTCCGGTAAGATTGCTGTGACAAAACCGAGTTTCATCGTTTATTCTCCTTGGACTTTGATCCATTTTTGCGTCTGATGACTCTTCAAGATCGCTTCACACACACGCACCTCCCGATCGCCATCGATAAAGGTCGGATAGCGAGTTGCATCATTGGTTGCCCTGCCCTCAATTGCCGTGTAAAAAGCCTCAAAACAGTGTTTGAATGAGTCTGCATATCCCTCGTTGTGTCCGCCTGGATAACTAGCAGCCAGCCGGGCAACCGGTCCCAAGAGGGCCGGATCTCGAGACAACAATTCATTCGCCTGATCTCGGTGGCCAATCCACAGCTGGTTGGGAAGCTCACTGTTCCAGGCCACTGACCGCGCGGATCCCGCAATTTCGAATCGCAGGCAATTTTTTCGCCCAGCAGAAACTTGCGAAACGAAAAAGGTCGCTCTAGCACCACCACGGAAACGCAATAGGACCGAGCCATAATCGTCTGTTGTGATGGCAACCTGTTCGGCGTTTGCATCCTCTGCCTTGGCAAAAGTTTCCACCTCAGCAGCGGGTCGAAAACGAGCTGGATGCACGGTCTGTAGATCAGCGCAAACCGAATCGATCTCGGCGGAAGTAATCGAGTAAATCAAGTCAAGCCAATGGGTGCCAATGTCCGCAATGGCGCGAAGATCACCGGCTTCATCTGCTAGTACTCGCCAGTTGTAATCCGTATTTCGCAGCAACCAATCCTGGACGTAACTCCCCGTGACGTGGAACAATTCACCAAGCTCCCCCTGATGAAATCGTTCTCGTGCTTCGATGCAAAGCGGGTAAAAGCGAAGGTTATAGTTAACCGCTGTCGCAAGTTGAGGATTCGCGGCTGCTAACTCAACCAATTCCGCCGATTCACTCACATTCATCGCAAGCGGCTTTTCACACATCACGTGTTTACCGGCCGTGATCGCAGCAACGACCATTTCATGATGCAAACGATTAGGGGTGACAATATGAACTGACTTCACGTCACAATCAGTCAGCATATCTTCGAACCGCGAATAGGATTGCCGAATACCTAATCGGTCTGCCGCTTGCCGACCTTTTCCTGGAGTTGACCCCAGGATACCGACCACCGGCACCCCAATTCTCCTGAGGGATTCGGCATGGACCCCCCCCATAAATCCGGTGCCTACGATTGCCGTGCCAAGCTGGCTCCTACTCATGGCGATCGACCTCTAACTCTCGTTTCCAACAAGCTTACGAGGTTATCCGAAGCCTTCCAAACGAGTTAATGATGGAAAGCCGACCCGGCTGTTTTCGAGACATGATTGGGCTGTTGGTCAAAGTATTTGATATCCGCTTTCAGATCCGTAATGAGTGACTCAGCCATATCACGGGTGAAACCCTCTTTGCAAACACAGCGCAGTGCGGCGACGTCTTCTCGATTTTTCGGAAAGGTGTATGCGGGCACAAGCCAGCCACGTTCGCGTAACTTATCGGACATATCGAAGGAACTGAAACTTGCTTTGTCATTCGTCGTAAAAGCAAATACAGGAATATCACTTCCATCGGAGATCAAGTCGAACGGGCCCAGTTTGGCAATTTCGCCTGAAAGGTACAAAGCAACATCTTGACTGGTCTGATGGATACGTCGATAACCTTCGCGTCCGAGTCGCAAGAAGTTGTAATACTGGGCAATCACCTGATTGCCGGGCCTGGAAAAATTCAAGGCGAAATTCGGGAGATCCCCTCCGAGATAATTACAGTGAAAGACCAACTCCTCCGGTAGGTCCTCTCGGTCCCGCCAAACGACCCAACCGACGCCAGGATAGACCAAACCGTATTTGTGGCCTGAAGCATTAATCGATTTAACTCGGGGCAGTCGAAAGTCCCACTCGATATCGGGTTGTAGAAACGGCGCCACAAACCCTCCACTTGCCCCATCCACGTGCAATGGCACGTCGAGCCCTTTTTCAGCCTGCAGGGTTTCGAGTGCATCGTTGATCGATTTGATGTCCTCATAACGACCATCAAAAGTACTACCCATGATTCCAACCACGCCGATGGTATTTTCGTCGATTAGCTTTACTGCTTCTTCAGCAGACAGACAGAATCGATTACCTTCCATTGGCACGAAACGCGGTTCAATCTCCCAGTATCGACAAAACTTTTCCCAACAGACTTGCACATTGATGCCCATGACCATGTTCGGGCGATCAGTCGGTTTACCGGCGGCTTCTTGTCGTTTCCGCCATCTCCATTTCAGCGCCATACCACCTAGCATCGCCGCTTCGCTCGAGCCAATTGTCGAGCAGCCGGTAACAGTGTCCAAATTGGGGTTATGCCATAACTCGGATATCATCCGAACACAGCGTCTTTCGATCTCCGCCGTTTGGGGATATTCATCCTTATCGATCATGTTCTTATCGAACGCTTCGGACATCAACGTTTTGGCTTCCGCTTCCATAAACGTGGTCACGAACGTGGCTAGATTCAATCTCGAATTACCATCGAGAATGAGTTCATCACGAATCAAATCATAAACGACCCGAGGTGGCAAACAGTCGTCCGCGATGGAATCTTTCGGAATCGATTCCGACATTAATCGGGCGCCATAGGCGGGGATCGAGTATTCAGGAACATTTTCGATACGACTTTTATTAGCTGACATCTTTTGATTGACCTTCGTGAAATTTGCTGCAAAGCGTTCCAACTCGCAAACCTTTTCTCGTCGAACAACTCAAGCGCACTTGTTTGACATGGGGATCGATTATTCGCTCGCGAGTTCTCAAATTCAGGAATTCATCGAAATCTTGGCGTTTCCCAGCTAATCCAACCAGCTGGAAAGGATTTCCCGTACTTGCTCCGATTCCAAAGTATCGTGAGCCAGCAGATTATCCGCAATGGCTGCTAACGCGGCCCAATGCAAGGTTTGATCAAGAAATCGATAAAGTTCGACCACAACTCCCTCCAAATGGGTTAGTCGTCGCTGTTCATCGCCCAAAATGGCCGCGGCAGCCTCCCAGGCGACTACCCAATCATTGGACCATTCCGGCACAAATCCCGGATGGAGGGGTTCACCACGATATAACATTTCAGCCACTGGACCGGCCAAGGCCACACGAATTGAATTTTGACGTATTTCGCTGGATGAAAAGCGATCGCGATGCCAACCAATCTGGGTATCACCGAATCGCTCAGGTCCATCATCCCAATCGGGGGCAATCGTCACGGAATGGACCTGCGCACCCACATAAGTAGCCAGAAAGGCGTGACCCGCTTCGTGGTAGGCAACAATTTCTGACATTTCGTCAATCAAGATGCCGGGTTTTGATTTTGGAAAAACTAACATCCAGCCGCAATTCGTTGCCGCAGCACGACTGCCTAACTGCCATCGCCAATCTCTAAAACAATCTTGCCGAATTGCCGGTTGTCTTTCATTCGATCAAGCGCCTCGTTGACGGCCATCAACGGAAACACTCCATCGACGATCGGTTTAATACTGTTTTCCGACGAAAACTCGAGCATGCGCCGAAAGTCATCTGGCGAACCCATTGAACTACCAATCAGATGGAGATGTTTCCAAAAGACTTTGAAAATATCCAATTTCTTCGGCGGTCCGGTCGTCGCACCATAATTGACAATTCGAGCACCGGGGGCCGCTAAATCCACCAACTGCTGATATCCGTCTCCCCCTGCGCTGTCAATGATTAAGTCCACCTCACCGATTTCAGCCCGAATCTGATCCGGCCAATCCGTAAGCCGGTAATCAACGCCCATTTTGGCACCGTAGCGAACGGCCCGTTCAATTTTTGCGACCGACGAGGAAGTCACGACCACTTCAGCGCCCGCAGCCACGGCATATTGCAGGGCAAAAGTTGCCACTCCACCCCCGATACCGGTGATCAGCACTCGATCACCCGAAGCAATCCTTCCCTGCGAAAAGAGCGCTCGATAAGCAGTGACACCCGCCAGCGGCAACGCCGCGGCCTCGTGCCAGTTCAAATAGTTCGGCTTCCGATGCAAGTAGCATGCGGGGACTACCACCTGGGTGGCAAACGTCCCATTTTCAGGCATCCCCAAGATATGAAACTTCTCGCTGTGGGCCTCCTGTTTTTCGCCCCACTCCCATCCGGGATTGATGATCACGGGCTGTCCCACTTCAAACTGACTACCCGCGTCTCCCAAACTGGCAACCACGCCCGCTCCGTCCGAACCCAACGTCACCGGAGTTCGAATTCCTGGATACATCCCCTGCGTGACCCAGTAGTCACGACGATTGAGTGCAGCGGCCTGCAATTCAACGACCACCTCACCGCTCTTTGGCTTTAAATCATCAAGTTGTTCAATCTGCAGCGGTTGTTTTAAATCGCTCAGGACGGCGGCTCTCATGTCAACACTCCAACTCAATGGGCTGAAACTTGCCATTCTCGGTAACTCTGTACACCGCAAATACAATGCGATCACTTCCGCCTGGATTCGCAGACTCATTGCCAGAAGATCCTAATGCATGGACTGCCAACCCGCCAATCCGTGCCGGAATGCTTCTCCTCACAGCCCGCCTACGGGCAGCCCTATCTTTGACCGAGATTTTGGACCGATACGGGTTTGATCGCTGCTTGCCTCTTGAGAATTCGCCCTTCCGTCGGTTTCTGCCCTTGCTGATCACGAGCGAGAACGGATTCGAGATAACAAAAGAAGCCCCAAAAATCGAGGCTCGGACCCAATGCCATTGAAAAAAACAGGGGCCCGCTTTCTCATCCGTTGGATCCTATCATTTTGCGTGATGTTTCCATCATTGGGCCGATCGATCACCCAGCTCCCATTGCTGCAGGAATTTGGTCGCTTCAAACATTCGCACCGAACTCATTTCAGCAGGAATCGGCAGTCCAACTACCATGGAAGCGAGTTGCCATCACAGCCCTCACATCAACCGACCTGCGGGGAACGACTTGAAACCAAGATCGGTCAAGGCTATGAAAGGATAGTTACCAGCGTCCCGATTGAGGATTCCACGTCCACGTGTCGAACCTATCGGTAACCGTTGAGAATCCGAGTGTTCTATTTGGGAGAGATGCCGATGTCTGTTGTCCACACAAGTCGGATGCAGCTTCAAAAACATGCGGGCCCTCACCGCACAGCCCATTTGAAGGGTTTTTCTGATCCGATTAACTTTGGCATCCACGGTGGGATCAAACAGTTTTATCAGGATAAATATGGTCGCGAGCTCACCGGCCCAGAATATCCTGCCACCTTAGATCACCTCATCGCCGCAGTCGCTGGCTGACTGCTCGGCACCCTCAGCGCCGCACTGGACGTGCGACAGATACCTTCGGAAGAAAATGCATCAGCGACCGTCGAAGGCGACATCAGCGAGATTGACGACGTGCTTCAAATTCGTGCAATTCGCATTGCATACCAGTTATCGATCCCTGCCGGAAAACGCGAGCAAACCGCACGAGCCATGGAGACACACGCAGACAAATGTCCTGCCTATCAGTCCGTCAAAAATTGCATCGATGTCTCCTGGACTGTCGTGATCACGGAGATCCCCTAATCGGCGGAGCTTGCTAACCGCATGTTATCTTTTATCGTTGGTGCCATCTCCATTGTCATTACTCTCGTGACGCTTAGCGTGGGTGTGTGCTTTATCGTCACGGTGCGCACACTTCCCAGGCTAGGAGTCGATGACAACCGCGCCGATTCACCCGAGCTAACCGTGATCGTTCCCGCTCGCAACGAAGAACAGGATCTCAAGGCTGCGGTCGAATCCATCCTGGCCCAGCAAGACATTCTTTTGAATGTCGTCATTGTGAATGATCACTCGGTAGATGCTACGGGCAAGATTGCTGACCAACTGGCACGTGGTGATTCGCGCGTGCGCGTGGTTCATAACCCCCCGCTCACCGATGGGTGGTTTGGAAAAACCAACGCAATGCAACAAGGGGTTCAAGGCAGCACAAGCCCCATTTTTGTCTTCTGCGATGCCGACGTAAAACACCATCCTCGCTGTTTTATCACTGCGTGGCATCACCTGCAGCAGAACCGTATCGATTTGCTGAGCCTTTGCCCACTTTGGGTTTTCCACTCTTTTTGGGAGAACAGCCTGCTTCCTCAATGCATGGTCGCGGGGACGGTACAGTTAATGCCGCCAAGCGTAAACGATCCCAAGTCGTCCCGCGCAGTCGCTGCCGGTGCATTCATCATGATTCGACGGGCTACCTTCGACGCGATTGGAGGGTTCGAATCTGTTCGAAATGAAATGCTAGATGACGTTGAATTTGCCCGCAGCACAAAACGATCGGGGCATGCCGTCCGATTCGCCCTCGCCCCAGCGTTACTTCAGGTTCGATTATTCAAAAGTAACCGTGGAGCATTTTGGGGACTCACGAAAAACGTTCTGGCCATTGTTAACCCAAAATGGTTAGCTTTGCCCACCATGTTTTTGCCAATCGTGTTCTATTCGATCCCCTTCGCATGTCTGTTCCTGGGAGTATGGAATCAAGAGCTGAAACTTGCTCTGTTAGGCATCGTCACTTACGCCACTCAACTCTGGATTACCTGGCTATCAACCACGGTCTGCCAAGTCCGATGGTCCAGGGCGATTTTCTTTCCCACTGCAGCCCTCCCCATTTTCTGTTGTTATACAGCAGCGCTCTACTACTGGTGGTTTGACGATGCGGTTGCTTGGCGGGGGCGTGTGTTGAAACGAAATGCTTCCGATACCCACTAGCACGCAGAGGCAGGTAGGGAGGCTGGCCGGTAATCGAGACCGAGTCGGTCGACAAGCTATATTCGAATCAGGAAACGGGGTTCGGCTGATACGGTTCCACCCGGAAACATTCGAACCCCCTCAAACGACCATTCCATTTTTTTCCTTCACGATTTGCGTTCGCCGTCCCTAAGAAATACGATGTCAACATCACGCCCGAAGCACGACCGCCGGACGATTTGCCAGTCCGACACCTGAATCCGACATCCGCCTGCCCAACCAAGGACCTGCCATGACACCCCGCCTGCAGTTGTTCGCTTCTGTTCTGCTGCTTTTAATTTCCCAACTGACATTTGCAGCCGACTGGCCCCAATGGCGAGGCCCGGATGGACAAGGGCATTCCCAGGCAACGAATCTCCCTCAGTCATGGAGCGAAACAGAACACATCACCTGGAAAACCGACATTCCTGGCAGGGGCTGGTCGTCGCCTGTGATCGGGAACGGTCAGATCTGGCTTACCACCGCGGAAATCGACGAGTCGAATCCTGAAGAACGAAAACTCCGTCTGAAGACGATTGCCAACTCGCAGCCTGTCACAATTGCTGACCATGTGGATCTCCGAGCCGTTTGTTTGGACCAGGAAACGGGTCGCATGTTGCACAACGTGATTTTGATCGGCGAGGACCAACCGGACGCGATCCACACGCAAAACAGTTACGCAACTCCAACCCCCTTGCTCCATGATGGGCGACTTTTTTGCCACTTCGGAACCCATGGGACTGCTTGCATCGATACGTCAACCGGGCACACCATCTGGACCAATCGCGAACTGCGTCTGAACCACGAGAATGGTCCCGGTAGCACTCCTGTTTTATTCGATGATCTCATCATGTTTCATTGTGACGGGAGCGATGTTCAATACATTGCTGCTTTACGTCAAAGCAACGGAGAGTTGGCCTGGAAAACGAAAAGATCAGGCGATCTCAACTCCAACCCACAACTCCAGAAATCCTATGCCACGCCGCTGGTGGTCAGCATCGACGAGCAACCGGTGCTGATTTCGCCAGCGGCAGATTGGGTTTACGGTTATGATCCAGCTACAGGCAGCGAGCTTTGGAAAGTAAAATACGGAGAATTAGGTTTTTCCAATTCAGCAAGACCTTTATTCCACGGTCAAAAATCTTACATTTGCACCGGCTTCATGAAATCCAAGTTACTGGCCATTGATCATTCAAACCCAATGTCTCCTCAAATTGCCTGGACCTTCAACAAACAGGTAAGCGAGGTTCCGTCACCTCTATTGATCGATGACTTGCTTTACTTCATCAGCGATGACGGTGGCATCGTAACCTGTGTTGACTCTGCCGATGGCAATCAAGTTTGGCAACACCGGATTGGTGGAAGCCATTGGGCTTCGCCGCTATACGCGGACGGGAAAATCTTTTTCTTTAGCAAGGAAGGTGAAACGGTGGTCATCCGTCCGGGAAGAACTTTTGAAGAGCTGGGCCGTGCCCAACTCGATGGCAGGATTATGGCGTCACCAGCAGCCGTAGACGAAGCTCTTTTTCTGCGGACGGACCGTTCTCTTTATCGAATCGAAAACCGTTGACCATCACCGATCCGATGGCTCTCGCAGCTGCTTTTATCAAAGGAGATAGACGATGACTCTGATCGACCCATTGAACCCAAACGGTATCTCCCGTCGACAAACGCTTCAAGGTCTGGCCGCCGCAGCCGCTGGGGTTTCTGCGGCCCTTGCGAGTCAACGGGAGGCCGCATCTCAAATCGACGGCAAGATAAATCGCGGCAGCGCACCAATACGCATTCGCAAAGTACGGGCCATCGCTACCGCTCCACAATCGATTCGATTGGTCGTGGTAAAGGTTGAAACCACCGAACCGGGCCTCTACGGCCTCGGATGCGCCACCTTCAACCAACGGCCGCTAGCCGTGGTTGAGGCCGTCAACAAATATCTCGATCCGTTCGCTAAAAACCGAGCGGTCGACAACATTGAGGATTTATGGCAAACCGCCTACACAAGCTCCTATTGGCGTAACGGCCCGGTCTTAAACAATGCCTTAAGCGGCCTGGACATGGCCCTGTGGGACATCAAGGGCAAACGCGCCGGAATGCCGATCTATCAATTACTCGGTGGCAAGTCGCGTTTCGCGGTTGACTGCTATGCTCACGCAAGCGGCGACAATGAGAAAGAACTTGAGGAAAGCGTACGGCGGTTGGCGGCGAAAGGTTTTCGGCACATTCGCATCCAACTCGGTGCTTACGGGTCTCCGCACTTATCCAAAAATCCTGACTTCCGTACGGCTGGATTCGGACAGCCGCAAGATACGCACATGGACTCCGCGGCCTACCTTCAGGCAATGCCTAAAATATTCGAACATATGCGAAAACAATTTGGAAACGAGATTGAATTGTTGCACGACGTGCATGAACGAATTCAGCCGATTGAAGCCATTGGCTTACTGAAACAGTTAGAGCCTTATAAACCGTTTTTCATCGAAGACCCATTGGCGCCAGAACAGAACGGATATTTCCCTCAACTACGGCAGCAAACCGCATGCCCGATCGCCATGGGTGAATTGTTCAACAATCCACACGAATGGGTTGGCTTGATTACAGATCGCCTGATCGATTTCATTCGCGTCCACATTTCTCAGATTGGCGGCCTCACACCCGCGCGTAAACTTGCAACACTTGCCGAGTGTTTTGGAGTGCGAACTGCCTGGCATGGCCCCGGTGATGTGTCACCGGTTGGGCACGCTTGCAACGGACACTTAGATTTGACGGTCCACAACTTCGGCATCCAAGAGGCTCCGAGCTTCACGGATGCCATGAAAGAAGTCTTCCCTGGCAGCCCGGAAGTAAAAAACGGTTACATGCATGTGAACGAAGCGCCTGGATTCGGCGTCGACATCAACGAAACATTGGCTGCGAAATATCCCCTGCCGCAAGACCCAGGTTATTGGGAACCAGTCCGTCGCCGAGATGGCACAGCGGTTCGCCCTTAATCGATCAAAGGATACAAACATGAAGCGTCGAACGTTTCTACAAACGACCGCGGCTTCTGCTGCCTTCGCACTGCAGTCGCTCCACGCCGAAACGACCACGAAACGCCGTATTAAGGTCGGGCAAATTGGCACCAAGCACGCTCACGCAAGTGGACAGATCGGAACCTGTCGCCAAATGCCTGATCGGTACGAAGTGGTCGGTGTGGTTGAATCGGATGAGAGCCGTCGCAAACAAGTTGAAAATCAAAATGCGTATCGCGGTGTACCCTGGCTATCAGAACAAGAACTATTGGACACGCCCGGATTACAGGTCGTCGCTGTCGAAACGGAAGTAAAAGATTTACTTCCGACCGCCCAACGTTGCCTCGACCACGGCAAGCACATTCATCTCGACAAACCAGCCGGAGAATCGTTTTCCGCCCTGCAACGACTCCACTCAACAGCAAAAGAAAAGTCATTAACCATTCAAATGGGTTACATGTATCGATACAACCCAGCTTTTCAATTTTTGTTTCAGGCGGTTCGCAACGGATGGCTAGGTGAGATCTTCGAGGTCGACGGCGTCATGAGTAAAACCGTCAACAACTCGACGCGCCGTGAATTAGCTGAGTATCCTGGCGGATCGATGTTTGAACTCGGCTGCCACCTGATCGATCCACTGATCCATCTCATGGGGCCACCCGACCGAGTAACTGCTTTCAATCGCGCCACACGAGACGACGGCTTACTCGACAACACACTGGCGGTGTTTGAATATCCCAAAGCCACCGCTACCATTCGAAGCGCTCTGATCGAGGTCGAGGGCAATCGTCGCCGACAATTCATTGTTTGTGGTGATCAGGGCACAATTGTCATTCGCCCCCTTGAAGCCCCACGTCTAGAACTGACTTTGGCGAAAGATCAAGGAAGCTTCAAAAAAGGCACTCAGCAAGTAAAACTGCCTTCGTCGCCAGGTCGCTACCACGGCTCCTGGAAGGAAATGGCCAATACAGTCTCCGGTGAAGCAAGATTTCCGTTCTCCCACGCGCACGATATCGCCGTCCAACGCGCGATTCTTGTCGCCAGCAGCTATCGCGACTGGGACGATTGACGAAGGAAAGAATCGACCCACCTGCCGCCAGACATTATTCTGCTCCGGCAGGCAAATGCTCAAGTAAATATCGGGTCATCAGCGTGCGCAGATGCTGGGTTGTATTCTCACCTTCGCGGATCGCGTGAGTTCGATTCGGATACGACATCATTGAGAACTGTTTTTCGTGCCGAATCAGCTCGTTCACCAACATTTCGAAGGTCTGATAGTGACAGTTGTCGTCCCCGGTGCCATGAATCACTAACAGGTTACCCTCCAATTGATGCGCAAAATTAATCGGTGATCCTTCACGAAAACCATCGACGTTATCCGCCGGTAACCCCATATAGCGTTCTTGGTAAATCGTGTCGTAATAGCGTTGATTAGGCACAGCGGCGATCGCAATCGCCGTTCGGTAAAGCTCTGGGTATTTAAAGATTGCGTTCAGACTCATTGAACCTCCTCCACTCCATCCCCAGACCCCAACACGTTGCGAATCCAGATAGGGGTGATCCCGGAATAATTGTTGAAGCGCAGTCGCCTGATCCTGAGGCGGCAGCACACCGACCCGCTTATAAATACTTTTTCGCCACGCTCGCCCTCGGGGCACTCGAGTTCCGCGGTTATCAATACTGACCACTACATAGCCGCGTTGTGCCAACATCAAATGCCATAAATAACTCTTTCCATTCCATCGGTCGACGACGGTTGTACCAGCCGGTTCCCCATAAACGTACAACAACAGGGGATACTTTTTTGCGGGGTCAAAGTCAGGCGGCTTAATGCACCAGGCATCAAACACCACGCCATCCCCCACATGCACTCGCAAAAATTCACCTGCCGTTCGACGCAACCGATTGACGGCTCCACTCAACTCTTTATTGTCTTCCAACACCCGCACCTTACGATGCTCGGGCAACGTCACCAAATGAGTCACTGGAGGTTTGTCAAAGGTCGACACCGTATGGAAGGCCCATTTGGAGTTGGGAGAGATACGATATTGATGATTGCCTCGTAGATTCTCAGGCGTAATACGTGTAATTTCGCTCCCGTCTAAACGTGCACTGTAAAGAAACCGCTGCGTGGCATCCTGAGGCGAGGCGATAAAATAGGCCAATTCATCTTCCTGATTGATGCCGACCATCTTGATCACGTCAAACTCTCCTGGCGTCACCAGGCGTGTTTCTCCAGTTTCTGTATGCAAATGCAATTGCCGCCAGCCGGTTCGCTCGCTTAACAGAGTAAATCGCCCGTCATCGAGCCATTCCAAATTATCATTGACCTCTACCCACGCTTCATCCTGGTCGACAGCGATCGTTCGCACGTCGCCGGTCAACGGATTGGCTCGCATCACTCGATTCGTATTTTGAAGTCGATTGAGTTGTTGCAAGACGAGCTGGCCATTCTGCCATTCCATCCAAGCGATATAGTGATTCCGCGGATCGCCGGGAACTGACATCCAAGTCGTTTCTGCATTGTCCAAAGTAACAACACCCACGCGCCCCGAGGAATTTCGTTGCCCCACTTTGGGATACGGTATCCAGTTAACCGTTGGATAGAGCGAATCGGTGTTATTGATCAGCGGAAGTAATTCAACTCCATCTGTATCGAGTTGCCAATAGGCAATGGATTTACTGTCCGGGCCCCATCGGTAACCATCACGCAACCCCAGCTCCTCTTCGTAAACCCAGTCCGAAGTCCCGTTAATGAGGGTACTTGAGATTGTCGGAGTCAAACAGACAATCGAATGATCGCGGACGTCCTCAACAAAGATCTTCTTATTGCGCACAAAGGCGACTTTCGTTCCGTCCGGCGATAACTTCGCAAACATCATCGACGCCGCTGGACCGCCTCCTCCTAAGGGCCACAATTGCCGCGCACTCCGATCCAGTAGCCAATAATCTCCCCGCGTATTTTGTCGCCAGACACGTTGCGAATTGGTGTAGATCAACAGCAGTGATCGATCTTTTGAAAACGCGTAGTCCTCGACCACAAGTGCGGACGCCCCACCCGGTGGGACCAGTTGTTCCGCGCCCACGAGAACTGTACGTTCACCGGACTCTGCGTCGTACAAGGCGATCTCCTGCCCTTTTTCCGTATCCTCGATCGCCGTGTAACTCGCCTCATCAAGCCAACGCACGGACACGTTCTGAGCGGAAAATTCATCGCCCCCGTAGATACGATCCAACGTCAGCAGGCCCGGATCTTCCTCAGCAAATACAGGAATCGAAAAGAAAACAATTAACAACAGAAAATGGGGTCGTATTTTCATAAGGCTCAAGCTTGCACTCATCTCGGTTTCGTTCACGGGAAATCACATGCACACCCAGAGCTATGGTACACAGCACTTCCCGGCAAACCAAATACGAAAGACGGTTCCCGCTACCTGATTGCTTTCCCCCGTCAGACAGTGACCGTCAAATCGCAGCGAAAACGGGCCACTAGAGCGCAACCACCTTGTGGTTGCTCGGATCGCCTCTCTGTTCGCCAAGAACAGACAGTTTTTCGAAACAGCACCCCTTCCGATGCTTGAGCTGACTTTCACGCCTCGCTACCCCATAGCGGGGCATCATAGCGGGGCATCATAGCGGATATCCATCAACAGATCACACCGTTTTAATTAAGCGGCATCACCTGCGACAACAATAGCGTGACCATCATGCTGACGACCCCCAACACAACGAGCATGGGTGTCCAGGTCTTCAGACCTTCGGCTTCGGTCAGACCACCCATCTTGGTGAAGATCCAAAAACCACTATCGTTCATCCAGGAACCGACCAAGGAACCCGCACCAATTGCGGTCGCCAAATAGACGGTGGCAAAGGGCAGCTCAACCTCGGTAACGATCTCCGCCAGCATCGCAGAGGTAATAATCATTGCCGCGGTGCTTGAACCTTGAGCAAATTTCAGCACACTCGCAATGCCAAATCCAACAAACAGTATCAGAACACCGGACATGCTCTCCCCCCCAAACATATTCGTGGCGATATCACTGATAGCCGTACCGACATTTGCCGTTTTGAGCATAGCACCGAATGCTGACCCACCGGCTGTGATGAGGATGATCACGCCACCACTCATCAAGGACACTTCAACCAATCGGGCAAGCGTTTCTTTCGTCGGACGCCGTTGTTGCACGTAGACCCAGATCACGATTGCGGTCGACACCAAGAGTGCAAAGTTCGGATTTCCAAAGACCGCGGTGTAATGATTCAGTGACTTTGCAGTGGGTGCCAGCGTCGCCAGGACGCCGGTCTCGAGATTCGATATCGAACTCGTCGCAGTGTGGCAGGCGATCATGAACACAGGCAAGACGACCGGCAACAGAGACATAAAGAGACCGGGCAATTCATCATCACTAAGCGGCTCCGGTTCCTCGTGTCCCGGAATGTCTCGCATCGGAATATTATACATGCGATCCATGACACCAGCCGTCACAATCCCGGCGATAGCTGCGGGCAACGCGACGATGGCCCCAACCAAGATCATTTGGCCGAGGTCGATATTGAGAGTCGCCGCCATCGTCAAGGGGCCCGGCGTCGGAGGAACAAGCGTGTGTGTAATCGCACCACCGGCGGTAATTGCTAGAATACATTTCAAATAATTATTTCCCGTGCGCCGATAGAATGATCGCGCGAGCGGCACCAGCAGGTAGAACACCGTGTCGAAAAAGACCGGAACCGCCAGTACGTAACCGCTGCCCATGAGCGCCCACGGCGCGCGTTTTTCACCCAACAAACGCATGAAGGCCCGTACCACTCGATCTGCCGCACCGCTGTCCATCATCAGGGTACCGATCACAGCTGCCAGCGCGATCACGATCCCAATGCTACCGCAGGCATCTCCAAAGGCAGTAGCCACTCGTGAGATTGAATCCGCGGCAACTCGAAAACCGGACGGCTCCGGCAACTCTTCCGCTGAAATCTTCGCAATTTGTTCGTCCGTCATCCCTTCGTAGACCGGCTCAAACGCCAGTAGGCTAACCACCATGGCGGCTGTGATCAGAGCTATGAATGCGTGAACTCGCAGCCACATGATCATGCCAATTACCAACGCGATACCAATCGCCATTACAAGCAGTGGATGCATTTCGACTCCTTACGGACGCATAATCATGGACCTGTATTTGTCTCTCACGAGAGGCTCACGATTTTACCGACAGGTTGATTGCAAAGAAAGCGTAGCAGCATGCAGATCGGGCCCTATTTTTGCGAAGGCGGAGTAGCCAGGAAAGCCACGTCGAGCCAGTTTGCCGGTGATCGCCTTAATCACGCGACAACACGCAGCGTAATCCCACCGCATCGTCACGAAGATTGGCCGCTGCCGGTTTTCGATAACTGCTGGTGAGTTGCCCGGCAGCGTCCTTCCAGCTGCCACTCCTGAGGATTTTTCCCGGAGTTGCCTGGTCTGCCTGCCAAGCTGTTCCATCCACGGGTGCCCCCTCATAGGAATCGTGTGCCCCATCAGCAGTCCACTCCCAGAGGTAACCGTGCATGTCGTACAAACCCCATGCATTGGGAGCCTTGGCTCCCACGGGCGGATCATTCCCGGCTGCGTTACCGGTAAACCACCCGTACGCCCCCAGTTTGGATTGATCGTCTCCGAAGGAGTAGACGGATTTAGTCCCCGCCCTGGCGGCATATTCCCACTCCGATTCACTGGGTAATCGAATCTGCTGCCCTGGCTCGATCAGCTTCGCCGCTCGCATGAGTTGGGTCGCCTTTTCACAAAATGATTTCGCTTCGTTCCAGGAAATCATTTCGACCGAGTTTCGCGGCCCTTTCCAACGACTCGGATTATTCCCCATCACGGCTTCCCAAAGATTTTGGGGCACCTCATATTTCGCCATCAAAAAAGGCTTCGCAAAGGTCACGATGCGAGTAGGTCGTTCGTTGTCGCCGCCTCCCGTTTCTCTGCCTTGTTGAAACGAAAGAGGAAAGTCGCCCATTCCTGGCGTGATCAAGACGAACTCATCACGAAAGGTTTTCAGAATCTGTGTTTGTGAATTATCGTTCCACGTCACGGTTAGCGCTGCTGTGAGCAGGATTGGAGTCAACATCTTGAGCTTTTTTCCTCTCTAAAAGTCACCTCGGTGATTCACTCTTTGCCGGCCGTTTCTCTCCCATGACATCTACGACAATACCGTCAAGCGAATCATCATCATCAAACTCAAAAAACACTTTCGCGAAAGTATTTTTGAAATCGAAGACGTTATTCGTCTTGGGGACGAGGTCAAAGAACCGCCCCTCCAGGCCTAATTGCAAGCCGCCGTTGTGTATCCTCGTTTCGTAGGGCTCGCCGCTACTACGTCGAAACTTTCCCACGAATCGTTTTAGCTGTTGCGTGGGCAACTTGCGATTAGAAGTCACCTCGGCCAAACTACTGTACCGCGGAGTTTCCACCAATTCTCGCACCCAAATATTTCGAAATCGAACCGGATTGCCGTGCTCTTGGAGTGTGATCGGTAATCGATTGGTATGAGCCTTGTACGGATCAAATCGCAACCAATTGGTCGGTCCCCACAACTCAAAATGGTCCTGCACGAGCACACCATTTTGAAAGACCGTCATGACAGCGGGTGACCGTAAATTCCCATCCGAGTCGAAACGAGGTCGGCGAAATACGATATCGTAGCTTTGCCATTGACCGGGTGGCAAATTAGCATTCACCAGTGGAGGATTCTGGCCGTACATCGAAGCACATTGCCCGTCGGCATACGTTTCATTGTCAAATGAATCAAGAACCTGAACCTCATAGAGTCCCATCAAATAAACACCACTGTTTCCACGGTCCTGACTCGTTCCTTCCGGTGGATTTGGCGCGGCCCATTCAAGATGAAGCTGGACATCACCAAACGCCTTCTTTGACCGGTTCGGTCCACTCTCTGATGTGGGCATCATCGCGCCACTCTTCAGCTCCCATTCGCTGGGGCCACCTTCCTCCGATTCCCACTCGGACAAATCAGAACCATCAAACAAAACCGTGGCATCCGACGGTGGCTTTCGAACTCCTCCGATCGGCGAGGGTGTCACCACGGGTGGACGTGGCCGAGTCAAGTCATGGGCCCGCCATGGGGATTGTCCTTGTGCGAACACTGCCGAATCGACAGCTAACAACGTTCCTAACAGAACTGCAAATCGAATAACGAAACTCATAGAGACTCCTGAAACTGCTATTCAACCGATGACGGTCACAAGAGATTCCTGTGCATTCTCACTGGCAAGCCACTAGTTTGCGCGTGCTGTTGCAACAAGGCAAGTCAAAATCCATCGCGTTCCACGCAACTTGCCCCCAGCAATCAAACGATATTTAGTCGGTCTGAGATCAGCACCGCGACCAAGCTGCCGGGCTTGAACCTCAAGCACCCCATTCCGCCGTCTCGTTTAAAAGCGATTGCTGGAACCAAACAGGCTCCGGACTTGTTGACGTTGTTTTTCCCGCTTGCCGATACACGACTACCCACCTCGCCTACCAATCGTCGTCACTCTATTCGCTCTGAATTAGCAGGCTCGCAGATTTTTTGAGGTGAAATCCGCCCGGTTTGCTTTGAACGGATGAACATGAATAGAAAACAGCTCGCCCTGCCGATCGTCGTCGTTGAAGACCACGTATTGGAAAATTTTTCCAGTCAGGTAAATTCCACAAAAGGTTGGGTCCTTGATTAATTTGCCTCGGACAAACGGCCGAATTATATGCGATCGGGGCTCCCATCATCCATCGCTCGGCTGGCCTGATGATCAGATGCTCACAAGCGTGTAACAACCGGCAGGTGAGTGACGGCTCTGCTATGCTGAAGATTAAGGAGAAACGGACATGGCTTTGTTAATTCGAAATGGCGAAATCGTCACAGCCAGCGAACGCTATCATGCCGATATTTGGTGCGAAGGGGAGACGATCACCGCGATCGGTCCCAATTTATCCGCCCCGGCTGGCACCCCGGTCATCGATGCAACCGGGAAATATATTTTCCCTGGTTTCATTGATCCCCACGTGCATATTTACCTGCCCTTCATGGGTACCTACGCAAAAGACACCTACCGCACGGCGAGCCAGGCCGCACTGATCGGCGGAACGACCACACTGATCGAGATGATCTGTCCAGCGCGTGACGACGATCCTATTGCGGCGTTTGAGTTATGGCGTTCAAAGGCGATCGGTGAATCGGCTTGCGATTTCAGCTTCCATATGGGAGTCACCCGCTTCGACGAACAGACCGCCAAGCAATTAAAAACGATCGTCTCTCAAGGCATCACCTCCTTAAAAGTGTTCCTTGCCTATCAGGGGGCTTTTGGGATTGATGACACCGAACTGTACGAGACATTACGTTTCGCCAAACAAGAAGGGCTGATCGTCACCGCACATTGTGAAAATGCGGCGCTCGTCGCTCGTTTGCAACAGCAGTTTCTGGCTGCAGGCAAAACCGGTCCCGAATACCACGAACCTTCCCGGCCGAAGCGAGTCGAGGCGGAAGGTGTCCATCACTTGATGACCTTTGCAGAATTAACAGGTGCAAAAACTTACATTGTGCACTTAAGCTGCCAAGACGCGCTGGAAGCGGCCGTTAACGCGCGGCAACGGGGAGTCGACGTAACCGTGGAAACGCTGATTCAGTATCTACTACTCGATCAATCCCTGTGCGAACTGCCTGACTTTGAAGGGGCGAAATATGTCATGTCACCTCCCTTACGTGACCAGGCTCAGCACGACCACCTTTGGAATGGGCTGCGAAACGGCACCATTTCTACGCTCGCCACGGACCATGCGCCCTTTGACTTCAAGAAGCAAAAGGAGATGGGACGCGACAACTTCACGCTCATCCCGAATGGTATTCCATCACTTGAGGATCGTGTGAATCTATTTTACACCCATGGTGTCGCAACCGACCGCATCGACCTCCATCGGTTTGTGGATGCGGCGAGTACTCAAGCCGCCAAAGTGTTTGGCATGTTCCCCCAGAAAGGCACCATCCAGATCAGTGGCGACGCGGACTTAGTGGTCTACGATCCTGATTACCGAGGAACTATTTCGGCCGCGACGCAATCGATCAATGTCGATTACAGCGCTTTTGAAGGGTTTGCAATTCAAGGTCGTCCCGCCGCCGTTACCGTTCGCGGCCAAGTTCAAGCGGTCAATGGGAAGTTCGTCGGCCAGTTGGGCCATGGGCAAATGGTCGATCGTGTTCCCGCACATTCGTAAGCAAAATCGTGGTTTGCCCTGCTAGTCGGATGTTTGGTCCCGTGCCAACGCGTCCGTCTGATCGACAAACTCGTCACCCGTCCACTGTTCGTCTGCAGTGATCATCTTTCCCTTCTTGGCACGTTCGGCGGCTTTCGCCTCTTGCTGTCGCCTGACCAAATCGGAATGCGTGGTAAAAAAGGGCAAACTTTGTCCTTTGAAATCGGCAACGGAGTCAAACCCATGTTGCTCCATAAACGCCAGTAAATCCTCGCACATCCCTTGAATACAGCCATATCCCATTTTCATCACACCGGTGCAGACCTGCACCGTGTCGCAACCTAGCAAGATAAACTGGGCTGCATCGCGCCCCGTTTCGATGCCACCGATACCGCTCAGCGTACGACCTGGAAATTCCGTTTGGATCAGGGTCGCAATTTCCATGCACATTCGCAGCGCGATCGGCCGAACTGCTTTACAAGAATAGCCTCCCACGGTGGTGTAACCTTCCACGGTGGGCTCGGGGCGAAGCGTATCGAGGTTGACCCCCAAGACGCTCCGAATCGTGTTGATCGCACTCACACCCTGGCAACCTGCCTCGAACGCCGCAGCGACAGGATCCTCAATCCGGGTGATGTTGGGAGTCATCTTCGCCCAAACGGGAACCTTGGCGGCCTCCATCACCCATTCAGACACTTCCCGAAGAATCTGTGGGTCTTCGCCCATGGCGGAGCCCATTTTGCGTTCCGGCAAACCATGCGGACAACTGAAATTCAACTCGAACGCATCGACGCCCGCATCCTGACACCTTTCCACAATTTCAATCCAAGCATCCCTTCTGTATTCTTCCATGATGGAACAAATCAATGCCCGATCGGGATGTGAATCCTTAATGCGTTTGAATTCGTCAATCCAGGTTTCGAACGGCCTATCACTGATCAACTCGATATTTTCCCATCCATAAATCTCATTCGTTTTCTCGGAACGAAGCCGCGCGTACCGCGGATAGACGTTATGGACTTTGTCCGCCTCCAAAGCGACCGTTTTGCAGATTACTCCGCCCCATCCCTCGTCAAAAGCGCGGCAGATAACATTCGCGTTGGTACCCGGAGGTCCCGATCCAATAATAAATGGGTTGGGCAGGTTAAGACCATCCACCGAGCAGTTAAGGCTTGCCATTTTTCCCCTCATTCCTCTTACAGCACGACATCACATCTATTTCAAAATCGTCTTGTTACCGCAGGCGCGTTGTGATTTCAAGCAATCTCTCAATCAGCCACCGCAACAATACCAAGCGCTTCGTCCAAACAAGCAATCATAAAGTCCGCATCATCTTTGCTAATGCACATTGGCGGCTTAATTCGCAAGGTATTTCCGTGGAGCCCTCCCTTGCCTAACAGTAAGCCACGTTCCTTTGTCAGTTCAAGCACCTCCGCACAAGCTGCTGTGGCGGGCTCTTTGTTCAATCGATCTCTAACTAATTCGACACCCAGCATCAGTCCCAACCCGCGAACATCACCGATCATTTCATGTTTTTGTTGCAGCGCAATGAGTGCTTGTTTTAAATGGCTTCCCACCTGCAAAGCATTGTGCTGCAAACCCTCGCTATCGATCACTTCGAGCGTTGCCAATCCCTGGATCATACTGACCGGGTTCCCACCAAAAGTATTGAAATGGGTCCGATTCGCCGCCATCTTCGCGATTTCGGGGCGAGTGCTGACCGCTGCCAACGGAACACCGTTTCCAATCCCTTTGGCCATCGTAACGATGTCTGGCGTTACGCCCCAGTTTTCATGAGACCAGTAATGCTTACCGGTCCGGCCGAATCCGCCTTGAACCTCGTCAGCAATACATAATCCGCCATGTTCTCGAACCAAATCATAGATGATGCCGAAGAATTCGGCCGGCGGCGTAACCGCTCCACCCACGCCTTGAATCGGTTCGCCGATAAAACAAGCAATTTCACCCGGCGTTTGATACTGAATTACATTCTTGAAATCGTGCGCGCATTTCACATCACAGCTGGGGTACTCCAAGCCGAATGGGCAACGGTAGCAGTATCCTGCCTGACTGTGGTGAATATTTAGGGAAGGGTTGCTCTTAAACTTCCAACTTCCGTGTGCTGTTAAACTCATTGGCACGGACGTTCCTCCGTGATAACTGTTGGAAAGCGCCACAACATCCTGATTGCCTGTGAATTCGCGAGCCGAGAGAATAGCTAATTCATTGGCTTCACTTCCTGAGTTCGTGAAATAAGACTGGCTCAATCCGGCCGGCATTTTCGCCGCCAGTTTCTCTGCCATTAGGCCGATGGACGGATGCAGATAGATCGTCGTGGTGTGTTGCAATGTCCCCAGCTGTTCCTGGACTTTTTCCACGACTTTCGGATGGCAATGGCCCACACTGATCGTGACGATGCCCGCAAAGCCATCCAGATAACGTTTCCCCGTCTCGTCATAGACATACTGCATGTGCCCTTCGACGATCATCAGGGGATCGCGATAGTAACGAACGACGCCCGGCGACACATACTGCTGACGCAGCGCTAACACCTCCTGCCGTGTCGGACCTTGATAAGGTGTCGCTTGGTGATTCGACACCGGCAATTTGACTTGGTTTTGTCGCTTGGCACTCATCTTATCCTTCCGTTCCTACCGCGGATAGTGATAACGTGGGGAGGTTTCCCTCCGCAATTATGGCTCCAAACCACGTTCTTGCACGGTTCCGGGAATCAGATTGTCCAGGACGATGCCTAACAGTGCGGCGACCGCCATTCCGGTGCTACCGATTGCCTTCACAATTTCGGCGAAAACAGCGGGCATTGCATCAAGCAACGGCTGAGGCCCCGGGGGATAGAGTTCTGTTGTCGATCCATCGAAGAAGGCTGGGACACTTAGCCCCATGAAAAGGCTAAAACCGGCGATGAACAGATTTCGATCACTATGCAGATCTGCCTTGGAGAGTTGTTGGATACCTACGGCGGCTATCAGACCGAACAAGGAACAGTAAAGTCCCCCCACAACCGGACCTGGAATGGCGGCTGAAATCGCACCAAACTTTCCGAAGATGCCTAGAAACACGAGTAACAGCGCCGCCACTTGCACCACGAAGCGGCTACCAACCTTCGTCAAACCTACTACGCCAATATTCTCGGAGTAACTGGTGGAGCTGAATCCACCTAAAAAGCTCGTCAGTAGACATCCGATCCCTTCGCAGCCAATTCCTCGCGAAATCTGCTTCGGCGTTGGATCTCCGGCTCCCGCCATTCGGGAACAAGCATGATAATCACCAAAGGATTCCACCATGGAGGCGAGATAACCGGCTAATGCAGCAACGATGAATCCCAAGCTAAATTGCGGTGCACCCCACGGCATCACGACGTCGTTGATACGCCATCGGACCCAAGGACTGTTTTCCACGGCAGACAAATCGACACGGGCCGGATGAGCCGCAATCATTTTCCCGTCCGCCTGTTCGGCAGCAGCGTGATAAACACCAGTCGCCGAAAGTAGCCAACAGAGCGTGACCACGGCGATCATCGCGAGCAACACAGGAAACATGAGAAATAGCCGAATGCGTGGTGCCAACACGAGAGCAAAAACAACGACTAACACAATGGTGAGCAACCCCGTTGGCCAGTGTGCGGCTGCTTTGGGTGCCCCATGTTTGAACAATGCCAACCCAATCAACATAATCACGGGGCCGACAACAACGGGACTGAGATAACGACGCAGCGCTCCCACAAGCCCGCTAAATCCGACCGCGATTTCGAGCACCGCACCCACCATAATGGCACCGGCAATATACTGCATCATCACCGCGGCAGACCAACCTTCTGACTTGCCCGCGTCAATCACGGCAAAGAAAGCAGCAAGAAAGCTGAACGAGATCCCCTGCACAATTGGCAAACGACTTCCTACTGTTGTTTGCAACAACGTTGCCAGTCCGCTGCACAACATCACAGACGAGATGAGCAGACTAATTTGCTGCCTGTCCATCCCCATGCTGGGGCCGAGCAGCAACGGCACCGAGACGGTAGCGCCAAACATCGTCAATACGTGCTGCAAGGCGAGCACGATTGCATGAGGCCAGGGAGGCCGCTCCTCCAAGCCGTAGACCAAGGTAGATTTTGGCTGCTGCGAAGATGCCATGCGTTTTTCTCATTGCAACTCAAGCCCCACCCGCGCGATGTGCGATGCCCTAAAGATCGGTGATTGGGCGATAGGTTTCGGGTCGTCGATCTCGGAAGAACTGCCAGGTATTTCTCACATCACGAATCGAATCGAGGTCCAGGTCAGCGACAACAATGTCGTCAGTCACTCGTCCGGCCTCCGCCATGATTTGTCCTCGCGGATCGCAGAAGTAGCTTTGTCCATAGAACTCGCCAATGCGCCAGGGGTCCTCGGTACCAGGTCGATTGATAGCACCCACAAAATATTGATTCGCAACGGCGTGAGCTGGCTGTTCCAATTTCCAGAGATACTCACTAAGACCGGCTACGGTTGCCGATGGGTTAAAGACGATTTCGGCTCCGTTGAGTCCGAGGCAGCGGGCGCCTTCGGGAAAGTGGCGATCGTAACAGATGTAGACAGCCACCTTGCCAACACGTGTATCAAATACCGGATAGCCAAGGTTGCCGGGACGAAAGTAGAATTTTTCCCAGAAGCCTGGCTCACAATGGGGGATGTGAATTTTGCGAAATTTCCCCAGGTAAGATCCGTCGGCATCGATCACTGCCGCCGTGTTGTAATAGACACCCGTCAATTCTTCTTCGTAAACCGGCACCACCATTACCATCTCATGCTTTTTAGCCAACTCCTGCATCAGCCGAATCGTTGGACCATCCGGAACCCTTTCGGTCAAGTTGTACCATTTCGCATCCTGCTCGGCACAGAAATAGGGGCCGTAAAAAAGCTCTTGCAAGCAAACCACTTGGGCTCCCTGCTCTTTCGCTTGGCCAATCATCGCGACGTGCTTGTCGATCATCGCTTGTTTGATCTTTTCCACCGGCGACGTACTGGGTTCACAGAGAGTCGCTTGGATCAAAGCTCCACGAACAATTCGAGTCATACCCTTGCTCCTGCTGGACATTTAACACGAGAGGATGTTACCATGCCGCCGTCGGCAAGAACACATCGATCTTGGGTACCGATCACCATCAATTCACTTGCGTTTCGTTTGTCGCGTTGCAGGGTAACGCAGCTAACCATCTCGGTCGATGCTTGTTACGCGGCAGTCGCGTCATCGATCTGTTCTGCATCCACCTGAACGGGGAAGAATCTATGTCGAAAACGAATCACTCGCTCGCCCCGGTTCCGACGCTCTATGGAGGCGAATGGCAGGTTGCCACCGGTGATCGATCCTGCTCGGTCCACAACCCGTCGACCGGAAAAGTGATTGCCAAAACCGTTTATTGCGATGTGGATCAGACGAATCAAATTGTCGAATCAGCTGCGGAAGCTTTTCCCAGCTGGAATCAGACGCCAGTCATTGAGCGTGCTCGCTTTATGCATCGCTTCCGCGAACTCATCGCTCAACATTTCGATGAGTTATCGATGCTCCTGACGCGTGAGCACGGTAAGACAATCGGCGAAGCTCGTGCCGAAATGCAACGCGGCTTGGAAATGGTCGAATTTGCCTGTGGGATCCCAAGCTTGATCATGGGACAAACCTTGCCGGAAATCGCACAAGGCGTAGATGGGGAGACAGCACGCCACCCGCTGGGCGTCTGCGTTGGCATCACACCCTTCAACTTTCCCTCGATGGTCCCGTTGTGGATGTTTCCGATTGCTCTCACCTGCGGCAACACTTTCATCCTCAAACCGTCTGAAAAAGTTCCGTTGTCCGCCATTCGCTTAGGAGAATTACTGCAGCAGGCCGGTCTTCCCGCTGGCGTCTTTAACATCGCTCATGGGGACAAGTCCTGTGTCGAGACGCTCATCACTAATCCGCTCGTCGACGCCATCTCTTTTGTGGGATCCACCCAGGTGGCCCGATCCATCTACGTCACGGCAACACAACATGGTAAACGCGTCCAAGCGGCCGGGGGCGCAAAAAATCACTTAGTCATCATGCCAGACGCTGATCTTGATCTCGCTGTGAAAGCGTTAGCCGCATCGGCCTATGGTTGCGGTGGTCAACGCTGCATGGCTGGTAGTATCGCCATCACGGTCGGCGATATTGGTGACCGGCTCGTCAACCAACTATGCGAATATTCCCGTGAGCTGCGTGTCGGGCAAACAGCCCCGGATCATTCAGTTGACATGGGGCCACTCATTGACTCAGCAGCTATTGAACGAGTTGAACAGTATTTACAGATTGCAGACGACGAGGGCGCTTGTATTACGCTAGACGGTCGCAAGCAAAAACAGCCGACGGGATTCCTGATCGGTCCCTCGATCGTCGATCAGGTAACGCCGACAATGCGATTAGCAAGGGACGAGATTTTCGGCCCTGTCTTGTCGGTGGTCCGTGCAAACGATCTTGATTCGGCTATCGCCATCGGTGACGATTGTCCATACGGCAACGGCGCCACTATTTTCACTCGCGACGGTTACCTGGCCCGTGAGTTCAAAAAACGATTCAACGCGGGCATGATCGGAATTAACGTGGGCGTACCCGCGCCCATGGCTTGGCTACCCTTTACGGGGTGGAATCAATCTTTTTTTGGGGACCTTCATATCCAGGGCACCGAAGGGGTCCATTTTTACACCAAGCAAAAAATGACGCTGACACGATGGTTTGCATCCCCAGAAGATTCCTTTCAAGATCCGGTTTGGAAGACCGATGCCGACGCAAGCAGCTGACAAATCAACAAACAAAACAGCACTTATTCGCTTTCACACCCTCCCGATGAACTCTGACGCTTATGAAACAATTTCCTCGCAACCTGAGAGGTGAGCGTGCCTGAGACGATCGTCGCGTTATCCCTGGGGATCGGACTGGCCGCCGCCTGTGGTTTCCGTGTCTTTGTGCCGATGTTTGTCATCGGCCTGGCGGCAAAAACGAACCTGATTCCGATCAGTGACGGTTTTCATTGGATCGAAAGCACCCCGGCGATTGTTGCCTTCGGTATTGCCACCACCCTGGAAATTGGAGCCTATTACTTTCCCTGGCTCGATAACCTACTCGACCTTTTCGCGATGCCCGCGGCAGTTGCTGCAGGCATCTTGGTGCTAGCCGCCTGCATGGTCGACATGCCACCTCTGTGGAAGTGGTGCCTCGCAATTATCGCAGGTGGAGGCACGGCCGGCACCGTTAAAACCGGCCTGTCGGGAATCCGCTTGGGATCGACGACGACCAGCGGCGGACTCATGAATCCCGTGTTTGCGACCATTGAATGGATGCTTTCGGTAAGCCTTGCCTTGCTCGCAGTTTTCCTCCCTCTGCTGGCCGCCTTAGTCACCATCGCACTGCTGGCTGTTCTCATCCGCGTCGCAATCCGAATTTACACTCGGCTTCCTCGTGACAAAGCTGGACGCAATTCTCGTTAATCCACTTTACTTCCAACGTCCGCTCAACTCGCTTTTCAAGCAGTCGACAAAGTGAACTTCTCCCAGCTCCTCCTAATCGCTAGACTCGGACTCGGACTATTCAGATTGAATTGGCAGTCATCGTGGCACCCAGTCAAGGAAAGCAGTAATGCGGAATTCAAAGCGCCAATCACGGACAAGATGTTCTCTGGTTGTTTTACTGGCCCTTATCGGCTCACCAACAATGGGGTCAGACCAGCCAGTCGCCGACCAACCCGTCGCAAACCGGGCAGCTACGCATCCACTTCATGACCTGCGTGAATATGCGATCTCCAAGCATGAATTGGTCAAAAAAACCGTGCGCGATTACAGTTGTCAAATCGTCAAACGCGAACGCATTGACGGCAAACTGCAGCCCCACCAGTTTATGTTGGCCAAGGTCCGTTCAGCCGGCATCAAACGGCCGTTTGCGGTCCACCTGACTTATCAGGGGCCGAAACGCGTCAGGGGCCGCACTGTCGAATTTGTCTCCGGCGAAAACAATGAAGGAATGTTGGTTCGCCTGCGCCCCCGTGGTGTTACCCTGCGCGTCGACCTTGACAATCCGGTTGCGATGAAGGAGAGCAGTATTCCAATCACCGCGTTGAGCTTTGAAGCAATGCTTGGTGCCGTGATCGAAGCACTGGATCGTGACATCGCCGCGGATCCTACGGGTGCTAACACGCAGATCAAACGGATCAAGGATGTCAAAATCAACGGTCGTCCATCCACAGCGATTCGTATTATTCACCCCAAGCAAGCAGATGAGCTGGAATTTCACATTGCGGGAATGTTCATCGACAATGAATTTCAAATTCCAACACGATTTGAGATTTTCAGTTGGCCAACAGAAAAAGGCGGCAAACCCGTGTTAGCTGCGGAATTCACCTATGTCGATCTGAAAGTCAACGAGGGCCTTCCGAACTCAATATTTCACGTCCTCTCCCTCCCGAAGAAATCGTCTGAATCGTCTGAATCGGCGAAAACGGCCCGATCTCAGGACGATCGCGAGGTCCAATAAACGATCCAAGGAAGTTCGGCCTTGAGTCGGCTCAGCGTTCTAATTCCCGTCTAGGACGCTTGACAGATCGCTCTGTGGCATGCGGAATCCCTTCAACGATTCCCTTCAGCGGGGCCGTACACCCGATCATTTTTGTCGCCCTGCGAGTCTGTTCCGGATATGATATCATCCGAAGCTCGCCTCACGGCCATCCTCCCTCATACCGTACCCAACCTATCCCGTTATCACGAAATTCAATGCCATGAACCGATCCTATCTTCTCACTCGATCCGTCCTGGTCGCCTTGATCTGCATCTTGCCCACCGCAGCTTCGCTCGGCGACGACCCCGCACTGCAGCTTCGTAAGGGTGACCATATCAGCATCATCGGCAACACGTTGGCTGATCGCATGCAACACGACGCTTGGTTGGAAACTTATTTGCAAGCGATGCATCCCAACCACGAGTTGAGTGTAAGAAACCTTGGATTTGCTGGTGATGAAGTAAAGACTCGCCCAAGATCTAAGAGCTTCGGGTCGCCCAATGAATGGCTTTCGAAAACTGAGACGAACGTAGTGTTCTGCTTTTTTGGTTACAACGAGGCATTGCGTGGTGAAGCCGGATTGGCAGGTTTCCGTAAGGACCTTGGCGAAGTCATTGATGGGATGCTCGCTCAAAAATATGATGGGCAAACGACACCCACGTTAGTGTTCTTCTCACCCATTGCTCATGAAGACCTCAAGAATCCCAACCTACCCGACGGCCAAGAAAACAACGCGAACCTGTCAAAATACACCACCGCCATGAAGGAGGTGTGTCAACAAAAAGGCGTCCTCTTCGTTGACCTCTTCCACCCGACCCAAGAGCGATACAAATCTTCCCCCCAACCGCTAACGATGAACGGCATTCACCTATTGGAGTCAGGAAATCGAGAACTTGCCGACATTATCACTCAGGCGCTCTTTGATCAACAGCTATCGAAAGGAGTCTCCGAGGCGGAACTAGAAAAGCTTCGCGCGGCGATACTCGATAAAAACCTTCACTGGTTCAGTCGTTATCGAGTTGTCGACGGCTATAACGTGTACGGTGGTCGTTCGAGCCTGAATTGGAATGGTCAATCAAATTACGACGTAATGCAACGAGAAATGGCGATCTTTGATGTGATGACGAACAATCGTGACCAGCGTATCTGGGCGATTGCGGCGGGTGGCGACCTGGAAGTTGCCGATCACAACGTCCCGCCCCTGCTGGAAGTCGAAACAAACCGGCCCGGACCTCTCGAAGGAAAAAAATTCGCCTACCTCGGCGGTGAAGAAGCCATCGACAAAATGAAGCTTGCCGAAGGGATGCAAGTCAACCTATTTGCTTCCGAAGAAATGTTTCCCGAGATGGTCAATCCCGTGCAGATGGCGGTGGACACCGATGGTCGTTTGTTCGCCTCCGTATGGCCCTCTTATCCTCACTGGAATCCAACCCAACCCCGCACCGACCGAATCGTATGCCTTCCCGATGAAAACGGTGATGGCGTCGCTGACAAGTGCGTGGTGTTTGCCGACGAATTGAACAGTATCACGGGATTCGAGTTTTGGGGCGGTGGCATGCTCGTATCGGCTCCGCCGGAAATCTGGTTCCTGAAGGACACCGACGGTGATGACAAGGCCGATTACAAACTACGCATGCTGCAGGGCGTATCCAGTGCTGACACGCACCATACGGCAAACGCGATGGTAATCGGGTCGGATGGAGCCCTTTATTGGTCTCGGGGCGTCTTTCATGTGACGAACATGGAAACACCTACGAAAACATTTCGCTCCTCACAGTCGGGTGTTTATCGTTTTGATCCGCGTACTTTCGAGATCTCCTTCCATTTTCCGATCGGCCCGAATCCGCACGGTGACGTGTTTGACCAATGGGGATATCAATTCGTCAACGATGGCACAGGGGGTACCGGCAGCTACGTAAACATTGGAAAAGGGGTCGGCAACAAACAATGGTTCAAGAAACGCGTACGCCCCGTATCCGCTACGGGTATCCTCTCAAGCAGCCATTTCCCTGCAGCGAACAACGGGAATTTCTTGATCTGTAACACGATCGGTTTCCTGGGAGTGTTGCAACATGAGGTCAAATACAATGGGGCCGACGTCACGGCAGAAGAAATCGAACCGATTCTTGTTTCCAGCGACCCGAATTTCCGTCCAACGGATGTGGAAATCGGTGGTGATGGGGCTCTCTACGTCTCGGACTGGAGCAACGCGCTGATCGGCCATATGCAACACAACATCCGCGACCCCAACCGAGATCACGCCCACGGGCGCATCTATCGAATCACCCATAAAGATCGCCCGCTGTTGAAACTGGTGAAATTGAAAGGCCAACCGATCGAGACCGTATTGGCAGCTTTTTTCGCCAAAGAAAACGGGACGCGCTATCGGGCAAGATTAGAACTTAGCGGTCGCGATACCAAGGAAGTCACCAACGCCGTATCAGCATGGGCCAGCAAACTCGACCCAAGCAGTCCGGATCAAGCCCAGGCCCTGCTCGAAGGCTTGTGGGTTTTCCAGGAGCACCGCGTTCCCAACCTACCGTTGCTCGAAAAAATCTACCGCGGTGCTGAAGATGTCCGCATTCGCGCCGCAGCAATTCGCACCTTGGGTCAATGGGGGCCTCGAGTTGAAAATTGGGAAGAACTGCTAAACGATGCGGCCCGAGACGAGTCGGCCTTAGTGCGGGCTGAAGCCGTCAAAGCTGCCGTGTCCTTCCAGGGACTACCTGCTGCGGAAATCATTTTTTCAGTCGCAGGGCAACCCCTCGAGCCCGGTCTCGATACCGTTTTGAACTACGCTCGACAACAAATCCAAGTCGACAAACTGGCACAAGATGCCGTCAAACGGGGCGTGCCGATTTCCGATGCCGCACAATCCTATCTGTTGCGAAACGCATCAATCGATGATCTGCTTAAGCTCGAACGAAATCCGGCGGTCTATCGCGCCATTGTGGAACGGCAAGAAGTGAGTCCCAAGCATCTTCACGAGGCGTTAGAGGGCCTTGCCGAGGCTCAAGACAAAGCCAAAATTGAAATCATGCTACAGCTAATCGAGAAGTTCGACGCTGATCAGCAAGCAAGCAGTTTAAAGGAATTGAGCGCGATGCTACCCACATTGCCTCAACAAGAGCTTGCCAAGGTTAAGAAACGTACAATAGCGCTCGCGGCGGATGGCAAATCTCCCGAAACTCGACAAGCCGCTTATGCGGCTTGGATCATCGCGGATGGCAAAGCCAAGGCGGCGTTTGGTCAGGCACAACGAGATAAATCTGACCTGCGGGATGCGCTTGCTGCAGTGGCCAAAATCCCCAATGATGAAATCCGCGCGAGCCTCTACGATACCGTTCGCCCCTTAATTTCAACGTTACCTTCGAATCTGGCACGTGAGGAGAGTTCTGGCCAATTGGATGAACCTGGAATTCAGGTCGACTACTTCGAACCGAATCCCTCCAATGTGGCCATCGAAACTTTGGCAAAGTTGACGCCCGCCGCCAGCGGTGTCGCTGCCGAAATCGCTATCGATGTTCCTCAGCTCAAACGTCGTGACGCATTTGCTCTCCGCTTTACTGGAAACCTGCGGATCGACAAAACAGGTGACTACCGATTCTTCCTCGCATCCGACGATGGTTCACGGCTCTACATCGGGAACGAGCTGTTGATCAACAACGATGGCAACCATGGCATGCTGGAAAAATCTGCCAAAATTCGCCTGGAAACGGGAGTCCATCCGTTTGTTGTCACCTATTACGACAACGGTGGAGCGGATGGTTTGAAACTTACCTGGCAAGGTCCAAATTTCGGTCGACAAGCGATCTCCGACAAACAATTGTCCATTGGCGGCGGCGAAACGCTTCATGATGTGGCGATCGGTACCCTCACTAATATCCCCGGGCGGGATGCGGAAAAGTTCGACGCTCTTGCTGCTCTGATCAATTCAGGTCAGCACCGCACGAGTGCTGTTCGCGCCATGCTGACGGTACCGTCAGATGCCTGGAATGATCGCCAAATTGGAGCCACCGCCCAAAGCTTGGCAGAATATGTCAGCGAAATACCCGCCAAATATCGAACCGGCAAAGCCGCCCTGGAAGCCATGCAACTGACCGACGCCTTGGCAGCCAAACTCCCCGAGGCCGAAGCTCGAGAACTTCAATCAAAACTTGCCGACTTGAAAGTTCAGGTCATCCGAATTGGCACCGTCCCTCATCGAATGATTTACGACAAGGAACGGTTGGCAATCCAGGCTGGCAAACCAGTCGAATTTGTTTTCAGTAACACGGACAACATGCCTCACAACTTCGCAATCGTTTCACCAGGATCCTTGGAGGAAATCGGCCTCCAGGCCGAAGCCACAGCTCGTGACGCAGATGCGATGGCTCGCCATTACATTCCTAAATCGGATCAGGTCTTACTGGGCAGTCGATTGCTTCAGCCTGGCGATACCCAGGCACTTAGCTTTGTCGCCCCCACGAAGCCCGGAATCTACCCTTACGTCTGTACTTACCCTGGACATTGGCGTCGCATGTACGGTGCTCTTTATGTGGTTGCTGACCTGAAACAATACCTCCAGGATCCCGCAATCTACTTGGCAAACAATCCCTTACCCCTTCGGGACGAGTTGTTGAAATACAATGACCGTAACACTGAGTGGTCCTTTGCGGCACTCACCAACGCCGTTAAGACAATCACCGGCCACGACCACAACGACCATCACGGTGAACACCATGCCGACAAACAGACGCCGTTCGCACGAAATTACGAAGTAGGCAAGAATGTCTTCAAAGTAGCCAACTGCGTCGCTTGCCACCGCATGAATGGTGAGGGTTATGAATTCGGACCCGATCTCACCAAACTGGCCGATGAAAAGCATAATACCGCGCATATCTTGCGGTCGATCGTCGAACCCAGCAAGGAGATCGACAAAAAATACGAAAACTATTCGTTTGAACTCGATTCAGGGAAAGTCGTCACGGGGCTTATCGTTGCCGAGGATGATGATCACGTCGAAGTGATCGTCGATCCAATTGCAAAACCTGAACCGACTCGGATCGCTAAATCCAGCATCGAAGAACGGACTAAACTTCCCACTTCCACGATGCCCTCTGGTCTCATCAATAAGCTTTCACGCGAAGAGATCCTTGATTTGATCGCCTACATCTACGCCCGGGGAGATGCCAAGAGCAAATTGTTCGAAGTGCATAAACATTAGACGATCCGTTTCAACAACAGGCGGCGGTTGGGGCCGCTACCCCCCCTCCGCAGCTTTCCATCCAACCCTCAACCTTCGACACTACGAATGCGCCGCAGGCTGCCGGTGAAATGGAGCCACACGCTAAATCCAGATCCTTTCGTGCAGCTTCATCACTCCCCCGTTAACAAGCACGAGAGTCACCGGTTGCTGAGCGCGAGCGAACGAACGGCTCGAACCCGTCTGCAGTCTGGCGCGGTCCAATCTACCTCCACTTGCAGGGCTGAAGCCCGGGTAACCTCCCACGCTCAACAGACGGCAATTCATACCAAGGGGGGATACCGAAGGATGACTTCCAGAGTTTTCACCCACCGTAATGTTCTCACCAAAGGGTAACCCAGACCCCCAATCACTTTTCCCCTGACGAAGGTAAACGACCGTTCGCAAACTTTCACCGCGCGGGTGAGGGCAATCTCAATTCACGGGTAAATCCATTCATGGCGCATTTTGCAGTTATTTGCCCCGAATCCCCGGGCCATTTCAACCCGATGACCACACTGATCGCTGCCTTAAAGACAGAAGGCCACCAGGTCAGCTGGATAGGAACACTTGACGGCACTGCTCGCGCAAAACGACTCAACATTGACTCAATTGCAGTGGGTCAGAGCGAATATCCCATTGGATCACTGGACTCGATCCTCGAGCAACTGGGGCAACTCTCCGGCTGGCGAGCAGCCCGATTTTCATTGAATGCCTACCTTTCCGCGATGAAGGTGCTCCAGAGAGATTGCCCCCAAGCGATTCGCGATTCCGGCGCAACCGCTTTGATAACCGACGAAACGGTCTTTGCCAGCCGCAACCTTGCCGACGTGGTCGGCCTACCATGGATCTCCGTCAGCAATGCGCTTTGTCTGCATCCGGATGCCGACCATCCGCCTCTGCTGCCCGCTTGGAAATATCGCAAAACACGAGTCGCCCGAATCCGAAATTCGCTGGGTCGATCATTTGGCGGTTTGATGATGCGTTCGATGCGAAAGCAAATCTTTGATTTTCGTCGACAACACAACTTGCCAGCCTACGATTTTTTTCACCAAAATGTCTCAGAGCGAGCCACAATCGTTCAGTGTCCAAGCGAATTCGATTACCCGCGTTCGAATCCACCCGCATGGCTGCATTACGTCGGAGCGCTCCATCAGACCTCCAGCCGTCCGTCCGTGGATTTCTCCTACGAGCGTCTGGACGGTCGCCCTTTGATCTACGCATCTCTGGGCACCGCCCAAAATCGCTTGTATTCGCTCTTCCAAACGATTGCCGCAGCCGCTGATGATCCGTCTTATCAACTCGTCATTTCACTGGGGGGAGGTGGAACACCGGAAGACCTTGGCCCACTTCCCGGAAATCCGATCGTGGTTCCCTTTGCTCCCCAACTCGAATTAATTCGTCGCGCCAGCCTTGTAATCACCCACGCAGGAATGAACACCGCCATGGAGTCGATCGCCCAAGGCAAGCCCATGGTCGCCATACCGATCACGAACGATCAACCTGCGGTCGCCGCCAGAATCGCCTGGACAGGCTGTGGTGAAGTGGTGCCGATCCGTCAAGTGAATCGGCAAAGACTGACGCGGGCAATTCACAGGGTCTTGGAAGAGGAACGATACCGCCAAAACAGTCTTCGCTTGTCAGCCGCCAATCGTCGTGCAGGAGGCGTTTCCGTCGCTACAAAAAAAATCGCCCGATCATTAAGCTGATCGAGCGATTCAAATTTTTTAACAAGTATCCACACAGCCTACTTGCGGCGAGCGAGGAAACAAAGACATCCGAACAAGATCAAAACCATGGAAGTGGGCTCGGGAACCACGACTGCAGGATTCGGACCGCCTGGTCGCTCGCCCGCGTCATATCCAGCATTGCTAAATGCTGCCACCAAGTCACCCGAATTAAAGGTCATGTCACCATCCCAATCGCCTTGGTCCCAGGTCGCGGCTTGTCCCGATTCGTATTTAGCGGCGGAGAACACTTTGACCAAGTCCGAGCTATCGAACACGCCATTAAGGTCCGCATCACCCATCCAGGTGTTCTTTAATCCGTTCACCCAAGCAATGCGATCCGCCGTATTCACAACGCCGTCTTCATTCAAGTCGTAGCTCAAATCTTGATTCGCAATGCCTACGGATGCGTTGAGATCCAAGTCACCCGAATCAAGAGCGCCGTTGGCGTTGTAATCGCCTTCAATCCCTGGGGCCAGATCATCCACCAACTCGACTGAGGGAAATACGTCCGAACGTCGCCACAGGTCCCCATTATCCGTTTCCCACATCCATTGCGAATCACGACCACCACCGATGTCGTCGTCGTTAACGGCCATTCCGAAGCCCATCTCACCATTCTTGATGATATTCTCGGGCGTTTCGTCTAATGACTCCCATGGGAAAGCAACTTCAAAGGTCCAATTGTTGTCGTCAATGATCTGAGCAACGCTGGTGTCTGTACCACGAGGATACGCGGTGAGCTCATCGTCTTCCGGATTAAACGGGTCGCCACCATCGTACGAATTAATGCCCCACGAAAACGCAGAAGTGCTGTCTTCAGGAATTCGGAGTTCACCACAATAAGCTTCCGCATTATCGCCAGCAACTGCGGTCAACTGAAAGGCGGGTGTGCCCGGATTGGCATCAGGCCGATAGTCATCAACATCGAGATTTTGTGCATCAATATAAAACTCAACACTATCGTCTTGCCAATTGCAACTATCTTCGTTCACGATCTCGTCATCCTTGATATCGACGAACAAATAAAGATTGTCAGCATCCCAAAGCGCCTGCCAGGTGATTTGCATGTCGTCGTCACCATCATTGGGATCATCACCGGGCAATTCATAGAATTCGTCAAACGTACGAACCGTCGCTTGCTCCCAAACGGCATCGTTACCTAGACCGTCAATCACAGGAGGCGTCGCCGTTCTTTGAAAGGACGCGACGACCTCATCTTGAGCAGCGACGGTTGCTGTCAGGCAGCAAAGCGCAGCAACCTCCACACAAAACATTCCAATGGCTTTCATGTTCAAACCTCGCGTAAACTTTCTAAATGTCGACTTCAAATGCGGAACGACACCCGTACGCGAAGCGTTTTACCAGGCATCGGTCAACGAAAATGCAAAGCCCGACGTGGTCGCCAGGGCAGAGTTGCCCAGACGAGACGGCACTTGTATTAGCACGGAGTCTAACATTAACCGTGAAAAACGGGCAATAAAAAGGGTGAGAATTTGTCTCGATCCGGATTTGTTATCCCGGGCGGTGAAACAACTTTCCCGCTGGAAACCTGGCAATTAGAATGAAATAGATGTATCGATCTATGAGCGCACGCTTCGACCGCCCCTCTGACTCCTCAAGAAAATCGCAGGATCCGACCCGAACTCATGATTAAACCGGCGTTGAGCCCGCAATCTTTCGAGTTTCGACTGCGTCAAGGATCGTTTACACCGGTGCCCGTCTGTTATCTCTTGGTCCTGCTGTTTTTGGCAACGTGGGGTTGCAGCCCAAGCCCACCCAAGCAACCGACTTCCCACCCGGCCTCCGAAGTGCCCCCGGCCTCAGGGCGAGAAAACGCGTCGAAAGAGTCCAGCATCATCACGCTGGGCTCAACTACGGCCGTCCCTCTCGACCCGCCCAATCCAATCTCCGACTTGAAAAATAAGCAGGACCCCAAACAAGATAACTGGCCCAGCGAGTCGATAAGCGAAGCTGCCAGTCAGCAACTCTACCGACTACGAGAGGCAATGCTCAATTCGGAACGCTTGCGGACACAATCGTCCAGTATTATCGCTGATACGGTTACCGGCGAACCTTTACTGCCGTTAAATTTGCCAATCGCATTTCAAACTGATCGGGTGGTGGTTCGTCGCCTGAAAAAATCATCTCCGCCACAGCTTTCCGACAGATCAGAGATTGTCGACTCCCTCAAGGCATTAAGCCGCTCTTTGGGCGTTGGCCCGCACTTAGAAATCGCTTTCAAGCTTTTTGATATCGAAATCGAAGCCGACGGCTTTAGTACGCTAATTCGTTACGAGGCCAGCAACCGAACGACCGCACAAGCGACCGAACAAACAGCCGTTTGGAAATGTCGATGGAATTTACCCGCAGGTCAGATTTCACCGCCGCAAATCACCCGCTTCCATGTGGAAAGTTTTGAGCAGGTGGAATTGGTCATGCCGACCGGTCGACTTTTCGGAGACTGTACAGCCTCTGCATTGCAAGCGAATGATTCATATCAACAACAGATCTTACCCAGCATCACCGACTGGTTACCCCAGATACCGCGAGAGTTCATGAGTCAATTTGGGCATCATGGCCTGGCAATCGGCGACGTCAACGGAGACCAACTCGATGATCTCTATGTTTGTGATGCGGGGGGCCTACCGAACCGCCTCTATATTCAACAAGCGGATGGTACCGCAATCGATGCGTCGGCAAGTTCTGCAGTTAACTTCCTTGAAGATTCTGTGGGAGCCCTTCTAATCGATTTAGATAACGATGGAGATCAAGACCTCGTCGTCGGCACCGACCCTGTACTACAGATTGCCGAAAATGATGGCACAGGTCATTTCGTCCTGCATCGCAGCATCAGCACTGATACCGATTCGTTTTCCCTCTGCGCTGCCGATTATGATTCAGACGGAGACCTTGATATCTACGTTTGTGGTTACGACGTGCGACGTAAAGACCCGACTCATCGTGGTCTCCCCTTTCCACTTCCGTATCATGACGCAAACAACGGCGCTCCCAATCGCTTACTTCGCAACGACGGTGATTTCCATTTCACGGATGTGACCCAAATCGCGGGTCTCGACCAAAACAACAGTCGCTTTAGCATGGCCGCCTCCTGGGAAGATGTCGACAACGATGGCGATCAGGACCTTTATGTGGCGAACGACTTCGGTCGAAACAATCTGTACATGAACGATGAGGGTCAATTTCATGATTCAGCCAAATCGGCGAATGTGGAGGACCACGCGTCGGGCATGTCCGTTTCCTGGGCCGATTATGATCGTGATGGCCGAATGGATCTCTATGTTGGCAACATGTTTTCCTCGGCTGGAAGCCGAATAACTCACCAAGACCGTTTCGCTGCAGGCGTTTCGCCCGGCACTGTGAAGCAACTGCAAAGGATGGCACGTGGTAACACATTATTTCGCAATGAAAGCGACAACGCTCCTCATTTCCAAGATGTAAGTCAAACGCTTGGGGTCACCATGGGCCGTTGGGCGTGGGGTTCTCGTTTTGTCGACACTCGCAATACAGGTTGGCCCGATTTGATTGTCGCCAACGGCTACCTGACGAATGACAATCACGATGATTTATGAAGCTTCGTCTGGCGACAAGTTGTGTCGCGATCACCACGGACCACGGCAGACAACCTGGCAAGCTATCGCGATTCATGGCGGGCAACCATGAAACTCCTGCGCGAGGGTCGATCTTTCAGCGGTCGTGAGCGTAATTGCGCCTTCATGAATTGCGATGGGCAAGCATTTGCGAACATTTCGGCAGTAAGCGGTCTCAACTACGATGATGACGGACGCGCACTTGCAGTCAGCGACTGGGATCAGGATGGTGACCTGGACCTCTGGTTTCTCAACCGCACGGGGCCTCGCCTGCGCTTAATGATTAACCAAAGCGATCAGAGGTCCAGTCAGTCGAACAAATTTGTCGCCTTTCAACTCCAAGGTACTGAATCGAATCGCGATGGGATTGGAGCTCGCGTTACCGTCCACTTGCCAGACCCCACGAACGGGGAAACGCCCTCCACGACGCTACCGATTCACCAAACATTGTCTGCAGGAGACGCTTTTCTGTCGCAATCCAGTAAGTGGTTACATTTTGGCCTGGGAGAGGCCGATTCCATTGAGAGCGTACTCGTACGCTGGCCCTCAGGAAGGCTGGAGACCTTCAAGGGCTGCCAACTCGGAAATCGCTATCGATTAATCGAAGGTGCTGGCAAACCGATCCTCGTTGATCAGTCGTCAAGGAATATCGTTCTTAAACCCTCGAAGCAGCAAACAGCGTCCCCTGCAAAACTGCAACGCGTGGCATTCGCCACTCCTGTTCCATTACCCATCGTCAAATACAGAGCTGATGCCGGCACGGAAACTCCACTCACCGCAACCAACGATCGCCCGCTAGTCGTTTCCCTCTGGGCCAGCTGGTGTTTGCCCTGCCTTGCTGAACTAGAACAATTGACCGACCAGGCCGACTCCCTGAAACAGGCAGGAATCGACGTCCTCGCACTCTCTTTGAATGGCCTCGACAAGAACCATGCGGACTCAGCCGAAGACGCGATTCACTTCTTAGACAAAATTAGCTTTCCTTGGCCCCGGGGAATTGCTCAGCAGGAGTCGCTCGAAAAAATACTGCTCCTCGAAGAGTTGCTTTTCAACCGCCGACCCCAGTTATCAGTTCCAACAAGTCTCCTAATTACAAAGGACGGTGAATTAGCGGCCATTTACCGCGGCCCAATTTCGCCGAGCGCAATCATCCAAGATGTGCGTCAGTTGAACTCGCCTGCCAAGGATCCGCGTGATTTTTCCGCACCTCTGTCCGGTAGCTGGAACACACCTCCTCGCCAGCTAATGGTCAGCGCATTAGCAAGGGAGTTCCGCACACGTGGCTACCAAGCCGACTACGCCCGGTATCTGTCCCTGGACCGAGAGCGGCTGAAACGAGCCCGCGACCTAGCGAGCAGCCCGGAACAAAAGGCGCAAATTGACTCACAGTATGCGCAGGCCAACTTCACCCTTGGCGTCGCGCTCGCTGCGTCGGGCCAAACCGAAGAAGCAATCGATCATTTCCGCCGCGCCATTGCCGCACAAGCTGACCACACGGATGCACTGATTAACCTGGGAGTCCTGTTGGCGAAAGCCGGCGATTCGCAAGCGGCCCTCCAATCGTTTCAGCAAGCCGTCAAATTCAATCCTGATTCGCTACCAGCCCGAATCAATCTGGCAACCGCCCTCAGCTCTCGCAAGTCGTTTCAGGAGTCGATTGAACATTACCGCTATGTTTTAAGGAAACAACCAAGCCAGGAGCTTCACCAACGTTTTGGACGCGTTCTTTTAGAAACAGGTACCTACCAAGAAGCCGCCAAACAGTTCGAGAGTGCGCTGCAATTGGAAAAGCGAGACTTTGCGTCCACCCTCGCACTCACTTGGCTATTGGCAACCTGTAACGAAGATTCAGTACGCGACGGAGAACGGGCATTAGAGCTGGCAAAGCGGCTGAATTCTGGACAAACCACCAATGATCCGCTCGTGCTCGACATCCTGGCTGCTGCCTTTGCCGAAGCTGGCGACTTCACCCAGGCTCGCGAGACACAACTCGAGGCGATTAAGCGGCTTGGCTCGCAGAACGTAAAAGCACTGACTGCCTTTGAGCAACGGTTGCGTCATTATGAAGATGGCCGTCCATTCCGTGACAGCGACGCCAAATATCCATAGGGTTTAAATCATTTACGATCGATTTGGACGGATGTTTGCCCCTGTTCGATCGTTATCCGCTGATTCGTCGCCACATCTTTGACGACATCCACACCTCCCCCCGGCCAGTGAACTCGGATCTCATCAATTTTCGCGTTAGTCCCAACACCAAAATGCAGGTCGGAACCGAAGTGGCTTTGGTATCCCCGTCCACGGCGAACTTCGTCCACTTGCTTGTTATCGCCAGTCATGACTTCGACTCGGGCACCTACGCCTTCTCGATTTGCACGACGGCCAGCCAATCTGACGTCCAGCCAATGATGTTTTACGGGGCTGTCATTCCTGAGCAACGTGGGTCCTTCGCGAGAGTTAAGAATAACAACATCGATATCCCCGTCATTATCCAGGTCGTCAAAACCGGCGCCACGACTGCTGAGTTTCACCCGCATTCCCGATCCGGCGGAATCCGTCACATTTCGGAACTTTCCTTGCCCGGAATTTTCAAACAAAATATTCCGCGCCCGATAGGAGGTGCGATCATCGAATCGCTCAACGTTCGGATACAAGTGCCCACAGGCAACAAAAATATCTCGATCTCCGTCGTTATCAAAATCCACAAATCCATTGCCCCAGGTAACTTCTGCGTTCGTTCCTAAACCCGCGCCGCTCAGATTGGTCGTGTCTTCGAGAAAGACGCCGTTTACATTTTTGTAGAGCGTCGCCAGTTCATTTTGATAGGAGGTCACATGCAAATCAAAATGCCCATCGTTGTCAAAATCACTGCAATCAACACCCATTGTCCCCTGGATGGTTCCGGTTCGATCGTACGAAAAACCGCTTAGCAAACCGATCTCCTTGAATCGACCTTTTCCATTATTCTGAAAAACGAAATTCGCCCCCACATCGTTGCCGACAAAGAGGTCACTATCGCCATCTAAATCGAAGTCAGTCGCCACCATGCCCATCCCATAACCCAACTTACTCGCGATCCCGCTATCCTCACTGAAATCCACAAAAGTGCCGTCACCGTTGTTCCGATAAAGCGAATCAGCTTCAGGATCAAAGTCGAGTGGGCTCGCGTAAACCGAAAAGCCTTGCCGGGTACGATCGATCTGTTGGTCGTAGGAAAACTTTAAATAGTTCGCCACATAGAGATCGAGGTCACCATCCTGGTCGATATCGATAAAGCAGACGCCCGCCCCAACTCGGTCTCCATCATCGACGCCAGCCGCCTTGGCAACCTCAGTAAACGTTCCATCTCCTTCGTTTCGATAGAGTCGATTAGGGCCGAAGTTACTCACGTAAAGATCAGGATCGCCATCCTGATCAAAATCACCGACGGTCACACCGAGCCCATGCTGGTCGTCACCGACACCTGCTTGTTGAGTGACGTCGGTAAATTTCCAATTTCCATCATTGCGATAGAGCGCATTACGCACTGGCCGACTCGGTCGATCTCGAGCGGGGGCACCATTCAGGAAATAGATATCAACATCCCCGTCGCCGTCATAATCAAACAACGCTAAGCCAGCGCTGACGTACTCAACAATCAAATGGCGACCATCACTACCGTCAGAATGTTGAAATGTAATTCCCGTTTCGGATGTTACATCGGTAAGTCGAATTCGTGATTCATCAGCGTCCAACATTCCACAGCCGAGCAGCAGGAAAACAAAGCCTAGGTTGCGACGAATCATCGTTGATAAATTCGATCCGGTATGAATCACTTTTGCGACCTGCTTTTTTCTATCGAGTTTAACAACTGCCGATAGGCTGGATCATCGGGCTTCAACGCAATGGCTTTTTTAACCGAAGCGACACCCTGCGGCCCTTTTCCGTTCTTAACTTGAGCCCACCCCAACAGAAAATAGCCTTCCGCAGCCGGTTGAATTTGAAGCGATCGGGCCGCTAGTTTTTCAGCCAGTCGATTCTCGCGATTGGCGGCCAGATAAAATCTTGCCAAATGCCGGTACGGTTCCGCTTGCTTGGGTGCAATTTCCACCATTTTCTTGAAAGCCTTTTCTGCGTTCGCCAACTCACCTTTTCGGCCGTACAGGAAGGCAATTTGCCGCCAATGACTAGGGTTTTTTGGTTCCAGTTTCACCAAAGCTTCGTACTGCTCTAAAGCAGCCGACGCATTGCGTTGCTTGAGGTAGTAAGCCGCCAACGCTTGGCGAGCATTCGCGTTCGCCGGATCGGCATCGACCGCTTCTTCCCACAAACGCCGCGCCCCCGCTGGATCGGCGCGTCGATATAATTCGGCCGCTTGGACACAAGTATTCGCAAGGTGACTTCGCATCTGCTGCAAGTCATCAAACTCGGATCGCACTACCTGATCTGCAGAAATGGCCTCTTGCTCCAATTGCTCAAAGGCCTTCGAATATTTCACCAGCTCCTCACCTTGACCGAGCCGAGCACAACATTTGATTAGACCATAGTAAGCGTGTGAATGACTTCGCTGCAGCCGGATGACGTTCCGATAACTCTGTTTTGCCTTGGGAAACTCTTGCAACTGAAAATAGGATTCACCGAGTAGATAGTTGGCCTCTACGGAATTGGGCGATAATTTGATCTGGTGTCTTAGCGCCCGTTTCGCGTCTTCCGCTCTTCCTAAATTGAGTAGCGCTTCGCCCACATGGCGGAAAGCATCTTTCAAATTCGGATCGATTTCCAGCGCCTGCTTCCACAACTCGATCGCCTCTTTGTACTCCTCAGCCTTTAGAGCTTGCCTTGCAAGCTGATCAACAATGTCCGCTCGGCCTGGCTCCAGCTCCCTACACCTTTGCCAGCAGGCAATCATCTCGTCTAGTCTCCCATGGCTACTGTGCACGTATCCCATTAATCGCAGGGCCTGAAAATTGTCCGGGAAGTCAGTTACAACTTTTGTCCCGATTTCGTATTGTCTTTTTTTTAGCCCTTCCGCCTGCGCACGAACGGTTGGCTGCGGATCTTCTGTAGCCTGAGCACGAAGATGCTTTGCGCAATTCACCGTCTGGATCGGCAGCAGCAGCAGGAACATGGTGGCCCTGGGTACGACTCTTTGCAGAATGAGTCTCAAGAGAGCGTCGCTTCGAATCGCATTCATCGGTCACTCCCCTTCTCCGCAGCCCCGGCTGCCGACTCGCGAACCGTGATCACTTGACCGGGAGCTAAGTCCCGCAGTACCGTCGTCCCTCCACCAAGCCAGTTCACCTCAATTTGATCTACCCGATCTCGTTTTCCAATACCAAAATGCAGTCGCGAACCATGATGGCCCTGGTAGCCTCGTCCGCTGTGTAACTCGTCGTACAAGACCAAATCATCCGCCGTCACCTTCACCCGAGCGCCTACGCCGTCACGATTTGTCACTTTGCCCTCAAGCTTCACATCGATCCAACGGTTGTTGCCCTGACTATCATTTCGCAACAGCGTCGGCGTACCTCGCAGATTTAACACCACTGCGTCGATATCTCCATCATTGTCCAGATCATCGAAGGCAGCGCCCCGACTACTTCCCCGGACGCGCATCCCCTGTCCACCAAGACGACTAATGTTAGCGTATCGCCCCTCACCTTGATTTTCGAATAGCAAATTTGGCGTCTCGTAGGTCGCAGATTGGTCGAATTCTTCGACCGTGTCGTAAAGATGACCGCAGGCGATGTACAGATCACGATCCCCGTCATTGTCGAAATCAACAAATCCATTTCCCCAGGTTACTGGAGCGCGAGTTCCAATTCCCGCACCGGAACGACTGGTAACATCCTCGAGCAGTTTGCCACCCACATTCCGATACAATGTAGCCATTTCTCCCTGAAACGATGTGACATGAAAATCAAGAAATCCATCATTGTCGAAGTCGGCACAATCAACTCCCATGCTGGCGTGCGTCCTCCCCGAGGCGTCGTAGGCAAAGCCACTCAGTAAACCAACCTCCTTAAATTTACCCCGTCCATCATTTTGAAAAAGAAAATTCATTTGCCCATCGTTCGCGACAAAAATGTCACTGTCACCATCGAAATCATAATCGGCTGAAACAACTCCCATACCTGGCGCAGCATGCGCTCCAATCCCAGATTCGTCGCTGATGTCAGTAAAGGTTCCATCCCCATTATTACGAAAGAGCGTATTGGTCTCCGCCGGATAATCTGCCGGGCTGCCATAAATCGAATAGCCCTTTTTTGTGCGTGGTATGTGACGGTCATGGGCAAACCGGATGTAGTTGGCCGCAAACAAATCAAGATCCCCGTCCCCCTCGATGTCCAAAAAGACGACGCCCGCCCCAACGCGATTTCCATTCCCGACGTTCGCGACTTCTGTCACATCGGTAAATTTGCCGTTCCCATCATTTCGATACAGAATATTGGGGCCAAAATTATTGATGTAAAGGTCCGGATCACCATCGTTGTCATAGTCGCCAACGCTGACGCCCAACCCGTGGCCTGGATCACCGACGCCAGCCATATCAGTCACATCGGTAAACCGCCATTGACCATCATTTCGATAGAGCCGATTCGTTGGACGTTTTGTCGTCGACGATCCTGGCTGCGGAGCCCCGTTCAAAAAATAGATATCAATATCGCCATCAAGGTCATAGTCAAATAAAGCCACCCCGGCACTCATCGTTTCCACGATAAAATAGCGACCGCCACTACCGTCGGAATGTTGAAATGTAATGCCTGACTCCGACGTCACATCCGTCATTTCTATCGATTGCGCAAAGGCTTGACTCACCACGACGAGAGCAAAAATTACCCCGAAAATCGGTTGACGTAGCCACCACAGAGATTGACGCATCGCAATCCTCGAAAAGAAATACTGACTACCTTCAGGATATTCCGCGTCTGGGGTGGCGTCAAAACCGGAAGACAAATTTCCGGGCGCTGATCAACACGACAGTTACTCCAATCGAAATTTCCGGTCAGATGTCGATCAGATTGTGTCAAATTCGTCATCTGCGAGAGACAAGCTGTCAAGTTTTATCCGTAAGTCTTGCGAACCATTCGACCATTCATCAAAGAGACGGTCTCTTGCTTCTAACATCAAATCGGACGGACGTGCACCTGCATAGCGGTCAAGATCCTCGTCTGTATGATCCCGGGATGTTAACCGGTGGCGCCCTGTCGTTGGCTCGTGCAATGACAGCGGTCCCGGTAGGATCGCGGGCTGCGCCGCGGATACAAAAGATCCCCCTTGCATGGCGACGACCAAATCACTCGTGGTGAATTCGCGATCGCAATTCCAATCACCGGTCGCCCAGGTCGAATTCCCGGCCACTTGATCCTCATATTGCCCCGCTTGAAAGACCATCACCAAATCAGAGGAATCGAAAACCCCATCAAGATTCGCATCACCAAACCCAGTCTTGAGGACATCCTCCACGAGAAATGTCAGATCGGCCAAATTGACGAGACCGTCCCGATTCAAATCGCTAGACAGATCATCACTTGCGGCGGTACAAAGAAAATCGATATCCGCAAGATCCACCTTTCCGTCTTGCGTCACGTCACCGACCAGCTCACCTCTAGCGCCTGGGCTTCCGCCCATCGGTGCACTGGCTTTCCATACTTCCGCTTTACTGAGATCGGCAGCGGCGTTCGACACCGGATCGACCAATTCCAAACTGGCCCCCGCCCCATCAGCCTCTTCAGGCCACGGGGCGTCGTCTGAATAAACAAAATCGATCAAGGCAGTCCCTTGCTGATCCTCAATTCGCAATCGCTCTCCACTGTTACGGAGATTGCCGGCAAACTCGCCGACAAACGAAACGCCAGGATAACGACTCGCAAAGGCTTCCGCATTACTGACCACAACGACTCGTTGACCGGGTTGCAGCGCAGGCTGCTTAGCGCCCAGATCGTAGGTTTCGGCGGGCCCATCCGTAAAACGGACACCGGTCAGATCGAGTGTGATCGAGTCCGATGTATTCAAGAACTCTACAAACTCAAAATCATCCTGCTGCCAATCTGGGTTCACCGCTAACTCATCGGCCGTTGGTTCGGCCGGATGGTACATGACTTCCACCAATCGCAAATGATCAAACAGCGGCGATCGCTCCGCATTGCTGACCACGACGACTTGATCCGCCCCAACCTTTTCACCTTGGTAATTGAACGCTTCGAGTTCGATTTGATTCTCACCAGGCAACAGCGGGAAAGTGATCTGCCATCGTTCATCATCAAGCCAGGCGACCTCCGCAATTTCCTCTGAACCCTTTAAACGAATGGCGTGGACATCGATCCAGCCGGTTCCTTCCAGCGCAACCACAAGGTCATTCACCTGCAGTGGTCCGTTCGGATCTGCAGTAATGGCAAACGGAATCCTGGGAGCATCGCGATCGAGTCGAGAAAGTACAAATTCTGAACGGTCCTTGACATAATCCACGAAGAAATCACCGACATTTTTATGTTGCGTCATCTCTTCGTAATGCTGAGCCCAAGCCGTAAGGTATTCGGTGTTGTAGGTCGTTTGGACTAAGTCGAGCAGATGCTTATAGAACAGCCGTTTGTTATGAGGCAGCTTGATGACTCTCGCCAGATTGCTACCACCACGACCGAGGAGACTTCCGTTCGTGGAGTAATAGAACCCATGATCCACATCCCATGGAAGCGGAACCACCTTACCGTCCGGGCGGACAAACAGTTCAAGGTTATGGGCAAGTCCCATGTTGTAAGTATCGGCCGTACCGACGAGCGATTGCAACGCGAAGGTGCGCATCCAGGCATCCATATCCATAATTTCCTGCGTCGCTTCATCGAGCGATTCGCCTCTCTTCGAAAAGGCTTTTCCGAGCTCCATAATTCCATCGTAGTCATCACGCGCCCGATTGTTTTTCAGTATGAAATTATGCCGGTAAGCCTCTTTATCATCACCGAGATCTGAAATATCGGTACCCATGACCGCATTCGGCGCCTGCTTAACGGACTCGGGATTACCGTCCACCGTACTGTTCGTGTGATAGATCAACTCATACTTATAGAGTGATCCATCCCCACCGTCCTCAAAAAACGTATCGACAAAATCGCTGGAATAACGTGCCATTTTCAGGAGGGCGAGGCCCGTGTTTCCGCGACGTGGCGCATCCACGTACACGACATCGTCATACATTCCAGCGATTCCACCTGCATGATTGATTACTTGATAGATCAATAACTCGTGGGCACTGGCTCCAGGTTGCCCACGGACCCCACCACCGTTCCCATTCGAAAAGACGGCTCCCCGATCTAAGGCAATGGTTTGATGTACATCCCGAAATTTCTTTTGCGGATCGAATTGAACATTGAAGCCCGCCAATTGTCCACGACGTCCGTATCCGCTGGCACGCAATCTTACCCCCACATCATAAAATACTTCCTCGTCGTTATAGATAACCGTCGCCCCCAAGCGGCCGTTACTCATCACGTTATCCGCCCGATGGAGTGTCGAGACATCATTTCGATTCATCAGAATGCGTAGACCATGACCGGTACTATTATCAAGGGGATCATCAACCTTATACAAAGCGCGGGACGCTGCGCCTTCCGCCGGAAATGGTGTCTGAACACCACGCTGATCCGTGCCGGTGACATAAAACTGCACCGTTGCTCTCTTCGCTTGCCCGGGGATCGTCGCCTGAAAACGGCCATCCGCGTTGATTTCCATGGAAACCGATTGAAACTCTCCACTCCTCACAGCGTAATGCAGGGTCATGTCACCGATCCCATCCGCATCCACTGCATGAATCGAGACGACCACCGGTTCATCGGCTTGCGGAACGACCGGTTGATGCCTCAAGTCAGAATAGAGTGGCCCTGCGTTGTTTACCCAAGTGCTATTCTTTTCGCCTGGCGTACCCTGCCGACTATTCGTCTCCAGAACGGTCGTCGCGCCTCCCCGGGCAAAATAGAGTCTCGAATTCAGTTGAGGCGAACCGTTCACCCAGAGCGCGTCAAAGGACAGCTCATACTCTTTTGACGATGAGACCCGTACCCCATTAGCAAACGTCGATTCGCCATGATTACTCATATGCTCGGTGGGACCGGCGGCAACAATTTGCATCACCTGATTCGATTGATCTTTCGGATCGACGATCACCTGGGTTCGATTGTGATTTCCGACCCATCGCCAATGCGCTGGCGCTTCCCCAATCGAATCCTGTTCAAAATCGCCATTCTGCATTAATTGAACGGCATCCTTCGCCGGATCCTCCGTGAGCTGGATGTTGTCGAGGAGAACCTCTCCTTCATCCAGCAGACCGAGTACCAATTCATGAAAGGCCACGGGACTCGACAACCCCTCCGGATTCGCTCCCGTCATTCGGATGGAATAGGATTTCCATTGGCTATCCGGGTTTGGCACACTCGCCGACCATGCCTCGGCAATCGAGTTATCGGCGAAGGGGCTTTCGAGTTCTAAACTTGCACCCCCCCCATCCGCCGCACTCGGCCAACGCCCCCCGTCATAATAGTGGACCTGATCCAAACGGTTGTTCAGCGAATCCCGCAAAACAATCCGCTCATCGCCATTGTTCAACCGCCCTTCAAAGGGTCCGATGATGTTAGCGGCGGGATATTGTTCGGCGAGTCGCACGGGAGCTTTCGCCACCACCAAATAATTGTCGGCCGGAATGATTGTCCCTTCAGGAAATTCAAATTCCACCGCATCATCTAGCGACCAGCCGGACAGATCCACTGGCTGCAAACTTCGGTTGTACAATTCGACCCATTCTTCATTGTTTTCTTGGAATGGAGTTGCTGGCACTCCCGGTTCAACGATGGATGCTGCGGTTAATTCCAAGCCAAAAATAGCGTCCGAACTCGTTTGAGCCCGTTGCCGCAATTGCACAGAAAGACGATTTTCCCCCACCGACAATAATTCTCTCGGAATTGTGACAACGGGGCTCGCCTTGGCGTTGTTGACGGCTCCCGAGGCTTTCGTTCCTGGCTCGATCGGTCCCTTATCCAGATTGAACCGCAAGAATTCCTCACCATTCAGATAGAATACCGCACCATCATCAATCACATGCCTGATCTGAAAGCGATCCGATTGATCGAACATTTCCGCGGTGACTTCGAACTCTTTTTCGAAGTAGTATGCGAGAAAATCATCATCGTGCAATTCCGTTCCCAGTCCCGGATCAATCACCTGCCCGGTTTCAAATCCCAACAACCCTGGCCCCTGCTTCCATGATCCCCCAACAGGGTGCGCATCAACGAACCAGTTTTCTGGCAACACGTCACCCGTATCGTAGTAACGCCATTCACTATCAAATTCGATGATAGGATCCAACTCAAAGGTGGGCGGGATGCCAGTGCGAGAAAATTCTGGAATCTGATGATACATGACCTCATTTATCACGATCGAATCGGCAAGCTGAATCTGATTTTTCGCGTTAAATGATGAGGTGACTTCGTTCAGGAAGGCCCCTTCTCCATCGGGCATACGGCCGCGGGCGGACTCGCCAATATGGACTGCGTCCAGTACCAGACCGGCACCCGCATGGACTAAAGAAACCAAATCGCCTTTCGGCAGCGATGTGGGGATAGAGATGACCTGAATTCCCTGTGGAGGAAGCAACTGATCCGGCAGCGGGATTGGCTGCTCACCCACGGTCAGCAACAATTCGTTCAACGCCACCGGAGAATCGCCAAGATGAAACAGTTCGATCAGGCCGGTCTCAGCATCACTGCCACTCAGCTCATTGATCCGGACGGGCCACGAGTGTGCATCCGGATTCACCGGATATTCATCCGCGACAAGCTCCAAGCCAAAAGCCATATCCGGATCTGCGGTCAGCGCTTGATGCACCTCAACTGCCAGCAGATTCTTCCCCTTTTGCAACGGTGTCGACGAAATCACTTGAGGCTCCGACCAACTCGGATCACCCACTGATGCTTCGGCCAGACTGGAAAAGTCGACAACACCCGCTGCAAGATTATGACGCAACACTTCAACCCCGTTCAGATAAACGATCGCCCCATCGTCGAGAAAATGGCTGATGGCAAGATCAGTTTCTGCAGGATTACCCGAGAAATCGAATTCACGTCGAAAATAATGCGTGTTGGTATCGCCATTAACCTCCGTAGCGAGCGGTGACACTTCATGTCGCAACATGACGTTATCCACAAACAGGGTCCCCGTGCCGTCTTGATCGGTTTGTTGAATCGCGAGTTGAACGGATTCCGCTGACGCAGTGAACGCTTGAGTTATTAAATGATATGCCCCGGATTGTCCGACCGGCTCAATAACCGTCTCGAGTACCACGGGCCGTCCATTTAAAGCAACGACGACCTTCGGTCGCGATCCGCTTAAGGACGCGTTGACTTGAAGCCGAATCTCGTAACGATCGCCAGGGATTAGCCCATCTACGGATTGACTGAGGGTGCCTGGCCCCGTCAAATAGACAGCTGCCTGTCCATCGGGAATGGTTCCATTGTCGTGCAAAGGGCTCAGCATGGTGGACACGCCGAGCGTCCCGAAACCGGTATGAGTCCAACCCGCGATTTGATTCCCATTCAACGGGAGATCAATCGCTCCAGAAGCCTCAAAGCTGGAGTTGAAAAGCAGGACCTGCTCTTCGTCACGTGGAATAATCGAAATCGCATCGAGCAACAAAGTGTTATCACCTGTTGAGGCAAGATTTCGAATCAGCAATTGCCCGCTTTCAGCCGTAGGCGTGAACCGCACACGCGCGACCTGAAATTCCGACACTCCCCCCACAGGTTCGACAGGCGTCGGAGCCATTAACAGAGAACCCGCGTAACTCACCGACAAGATCGGATTCGCACCACAACAGGCCCGGGCGTTGTAATGAAACTCCAGCCAATATTCTTGATCTAAGGAGAATCCTTCCAGCACTTGGGAGAGCGATCCCCGCTTCTGGATAAAGCCTACCTGCTTCTGATCGGGAATCTGTCCGTTGTCCGCAAAGGGTCGACTTTGAGTCGTTGTTGGATTGATGCCAACTCGCCCCAAATGAGTCCATCCATCAATCTCACCATAGCCAACATCTCCGTGTACATTGGCTTCAAAACTCGGATTCTGAATGACGATCGACTGCGCTTCGCCGTCGATGCTGTTTCCTCCGGGTCGGTTGATGCTAGGGAATTCCCCGGCGTAAAGAGGCGATTCGCCTGTTGTCCACTCTTCATCTCCGTATTCCAGTGAGACCCAGTTTGCGGGGAGCGACTGGCCAGCATCGTTAACTCGCCAGATCGCATCACCGGCGGCGATGACCGTAGAAGTTGGCGTGGGATCGAATTCGGGAAAGTTCTCAGCACCCGGGGTCCCACCGATAAAGCCACTGCTCGTCCAATTCACGGCGGCGCCACTCCCCGCCTGTGCCTCGATCTTAGCGAGACTGGCTCCCGAACCATCAGCTGCCGCCGGCCAAACTCCACCGTCGTCGAAATCGATCGTGTCCATGACACGATTACTGATATTGCGGAGCACTAGTCGCTCGCCTGAATTGCTCAGCTGCCCTTCGTACGGCCCCAGCAGGAGTGAATCCTGATGGACTTCTCCCATTCGGCTTGGGTCCTTCGCGATCACGACATAGCCGCCCCCGGGAATGGTCGTCCGGGCCGGTAACTGAAAATCGATCCCCTCAACCTTCCACCCAGAAACATCCATATTGACTGCCATCTGGTTGTGCAGTTCGATCCATTCCGTTTGACTCTCAGTGTTAGCTGGATGGTATAACAACTCGTTGAATACGACAGTACTGTCCAATACTCGCCGGTCTTCCAATTGCTCTATTCTGCCCTTTCGCTGGTTCAATTTACGTCGCCTACGCCCCATCGAAACTACTCCCAAAACAACCTTGTCAAGACTTAGTCAGCTAGTGGACATGTATACGCCAACACCCAACAAATCACCAGGAAATTCGCTCTACACGAAAGACAAAATAGAAAAGGCCCGGGAGATTTTCCCAGGCCTTTTTTATTCTTAGCGCCGAATCAACTATGACCGTCGTCGGGCCAGTGAGACGAGACCGAGCAAACCAATTGCGATCAATGATGTCGAACACGGTTCGGGAACGATCGAGATAGAAACATTATCGAGCAACAACGTCGCGTCCCCACCCGCACCTGCGGCCGCCTGGACTCGAAAATCAACATCCGTGGTCTCTGCGGTAAGCGCGATGTTCACCGTATACCAAGGATTTTCATCGCCAACCGGTGGAACCACACCGGGGGGCGGAAATAGATCGACTGAAGAACCCGCCAACTCATCGTTGAAGTAGACCTCCGCAATCGGAAAATCACCGCAGCAATTTCGGGAATTGAATTGGGCAGTCACTATGTAATCCTGTCCTACGACAAACCCGCTTACTGTCTGCTCGAGCGTGGATGCTCCCTGCAAGAATGCCACGTGAGTATCGTTTCCTCCGTTATCTCGGAACGGCGCCGGACTTTCGTGATCGCTGGAGATTGGGTTAATGCCATTGCCGCCGGTACCTACCCAACCATGGATCTGGGCCGGATTGTCTCCGCCAACATAACCGGGCCAGACGGCGAAACCTTCTGTTTCCGATTCAAAATCACCATTAACCACCATCGGGGCGGCGGACAATGAAAGCGACATCGCCACCAAAATAGCGGACACAAGAGCCATCCTGAACATCTGAAAAATGAGTTTCATCGAGGGAATCTCCCGGGGCAATCGAACGAAGCTGATCAAAAAAAAAACGTTGTTCGAGAAACGCTAACAAATAGCGTCTCTCGGACAACGTCCAATGATGTAGCTTCGATCAGCAGCGGCCCCAATTTTTACAAGGAATAAAACACAAACAATTTGCTGTCGAGCTGATTATAAAAGACTCAGGTTGGTTCATCAAGAAAAATAAGATTTAATTCTGGCTTCTCCCTGATCCCGCGTAGTCAACCTTTCTTAACAGAGCCGTCCCTCATTCATTGACTTTGAATTGTCTGCAGGGCCTGCTTCCATTTCGCAGCCGACTTTCGGTCCCTTTGCTTGACGGCGAGCACGTAGGCCCGTCGAACGGTTTTGACAGCATCTGCCTTTCGCCCTGCCGCCAGCTGAGCAGTCACGAGCGTGTCAAGCACGGGCAATGATTGATAACTCGTCTGTTCTGCTGCGGCTAACGCCAGCTCTACGGCTTCACTGTGGCTCTGCTTCGATCCACCGGGCTTGGTTGCCAATTGCCAGGCCAGATTGTTCTTCACCGCAAGGTTATCCGGCTCACGTGACAAAGCGGCACGGTAAAGGGGTACCACAAATTCGGTGCGTTTCCCTTCCTGAGACAACCGACTCGCTAATTGACTGGTCAAAGTGACGAAGCCTGGCTGCGTTGCCAACACAGCTTGATTCGCAGTTACATAGTGGGCTGCATCGACGAGTTCCCCCTGCTTCAGCATCAGTCCAGCAAGCCGAATCGGTGCATTGAGTGTTCGTGCACGAAACCATCGACCGGGAAACGGCAGCGCGGCCTCATACCGATCTTTTCCGTCCAAGCCTAATTGGCGCAGATGGCGTTCGAGCAAATTAAAATCAATAGCTCCCCGATAGATCGCGGCCAAACGGCCTTCCGCATCGATGAGAAAACTAGTCGGGATCACAAGTTGGCGTTTTTGTGCAAACAGAGTTTCATCCAAAAACTGCAATCGGTTTACCATCGTTTCCGCAGCGACACCCAAGATCACAGAATCGCTTAATGGTTCCACTGCCTGCTTGAGACTCTTCACGCGTCGTGAGGACTCCTCCACCGAAATGTCGGGACCTTCCACAGCCAGCGCAAGCACGTTGAGCGGTAGCCGCGTCCGAGTCTTAAACTCGGTCAATTCGACGAGTTCGTTTACGCAGGGTGCACACCAAGTCGCCCAAAAATTGACGAGTAACGGCGTCTGGCTATGCTTAAGATTCAAACGCTTACCATCGAGCGAGAAGTAGGACAAACGTGGCACGGGCAGACGACTGGCAAGCAAGATCTGGGCCACTTCTGTCGGTTCAGGAAGGTCCAGCGGGTGCACTTCATTCGCCTGCATCTTGAACTGATTCCTTACCAGAGGCCGCGCAACACCCGTCCCTTGTTGACAGAGATACTTCCCATTCGGTTCGCACCCAAGAAAGTATTCAACCCGTCCTCCCGGCCAATGGACAGCAACGCTTTCAATCTTTTCGGCGGCTCCCAAGCCCAGCACGAGTCGTTTTGACGATTGGGAAAGGAACCCCTCACCCGCTCGAAGAACCTTATCAATCTGATTGGGTGTGCTTTGTGCGGGGAGTTGTACAACGACACGTGCGCCGATCGCATCTCGGTTACAATCCTGCCCCACCAGAGTCAGAGATAAGGAACGGTTACCCGTAACCTGATCGTTACTTAGATAGCGGATGCGAGGTGCGGTACGATTCATCGCAAAAACGTCCAGGTCACCGTCGTCATCCCAATCTGTCATCGCCAAACCACGTCCATCATCTGAAAAATCAAATCCGGTTAGCTTTGAGACCGTGGCAAATTGGCGTCCGTTGTTGGGACCAGGAACATTCAAGAAGGCGCAATTTCGTTCGTTACCGCTTAATGATCCCCCGCTATTGATCAACTGATCCAGCTTTTTTAACTCGCGTCGATAGACGGCATTTGCCCCACCCGTTTCCTGCCCGAGACTGCCGTCTGTGGGAGACTGCGACACGACCTGTCGCCAAAACAGGCTTCACAAATCTCCCGGATCCTCCCCTGTGATGTAACCGTTGGTGACTAACAGATCTTCCCAGCCGTCGTTATTGAGGTCCATGAAGTTGGAACTCCAGCTCCAACGTCCCATCGCGACACCAGCGTCCGTGGCAATTTCCTCAAAGCGTCCATTCCCCTGATTTCGAAACAGGCTGTTGCCCGCTGCCAACCGCTGAAATCGCATACGTTGCGTCGAATTTGCCTCGGGCCGAAAGCGACTTTGACGCGTGACTCGGTTCCCCGCGGACGAATACATATTTCCAACGTAGATGTCGTCCTTTCCATCCCGATCAAAGTCTGCGACCGAGGCAGACATTCCAAACGCACCGTGTACTAATCCGGCCGCGTCGCTTCGCTCCTCAAAGCGCCCCCCAACATTGAGATAGAGATTATCTGGCCCAAAATCATTAGCCACATAAAGATCCTCTCGACCATCTTTATCCGTATCGACCCAAATCGCTGCATAGCTAAAACGATGGTTGTCGCTCTCCAGGCCCACTGCGCGGGTAACATCCTCGAACTGCCACTCTCCCAGATTTCGCAGCAATCGATTGCGACCACCATTCTTGGCATCAAAATAGGGGATTGGCACCGGTAAAGATTGAACATCGGCACCCGATGGAAAATAGGCACATGCAAATAAATCTAACCGGCCATCTTGATCATAATCCGCTGCAGCGAGACTGTAGGCATCGGGAACCTCAGCCCACGATTTTTTCAGGACGCAAGTGCTGTTGTTTTCATTTTCAAAAATGAGCAACGCCGCAACGGTGGAAAGTACGAGGTCCTGATCTCCGTCGTTATCAAGATCAAGCCACAAACTGCTATGCGTGTTATCGAGTAGATCAACTCCGAAGCGTGCAGAAGCATCCTCGAGGATTCCCTGGGAGTTTTGCAAAAAGAGGCGATTTGGCAGGCCTCCAGGCTGACATACGTAAAGATCATCTCGTCCGTCGCCGTTCACATCCGCGACGGACAGACCGTTTTGCCCCACATTCAAAATGCCGTGCATCGACTCAATCCGACGAAGCCAATAGGGTTGTCCGAGTGCCAACTGTTGTCGGAACACGGGCGTTTTCGCGAAGAGCTTTTGGGTCTGGTCATTCAGCAACGATTTCCCACTGGCTATCTTCAGCTCAACGAGCACAAGTTCCGAAATCGAAATGCGTTCCACCGACAACTGCTCATCTGCTGCCTCTCGCCAGTCGATCGCCCAACGGGACAAGCATTCGAACCGGCCCCGGGGCCCTGCCCCTGAGATCGCCACGCGGGCAACCGTCTCAAGTCGATCATCTTGGAGACGGACACGTACGATCTTAAATTTACAATCGCTTGCTTGCGCTTGGGGCCAAAGCCGCCCCAAGCGCACGGTAAGATCCGACAGAGGCGACGGTTGCTTGGGCGTGTCTGTAAACCACCTAATGATGAACGGATCAACCGTCCTTAATCGATCAGCGTTGCTTCGCTGAGGCAAAAACAGGCTGCCCCCTGAGCGATTCAGAAGCGACTGCTCATTTTTCTCCTCAGTGTTAACAATCTCCTGTGCCAATTGTTCGAGTTGAGCATGAGCCTTCTCACTCAGCTTTTCTGATGGCCATTGTTCAACAGCCCAGCCGCTGTCAAGACTTCCAAACATGACACCGATGAGACTCATCAAGCAACAATATTTCCTCGCACGGATTCTCATCATCTCGATCTCGGCTCAGAACAGGCTGGTTTCCTTCCCCGATTATATTTCTTCATCGCTTCGGCGAAACGGCCATTTTCTTCCGATTACAATAGGCAAACGACGGCATCTAGCTTAAACTCTGAAACTTGAGATATCCGCACGAAATAGGCAACTTGCGATTATCGGAATTGAGTACGGCAAACTAACTCATCATTTTCATTACGGATCGAATCGATGAAATTCTCACGACTTGACACACTGATATGCTCTCTCGCCTTTGCTTTCCTCGCTCTACCCAACATCAATCAGGCAGAGGAATTCGTGATCAATGGCGACTTTGAGACGGATGTCGAAGAGTTCATCGTGTGGCCTGGTTATGTTGGCGGAACTAACGATCAAGGTGACGTCAATCCTGATGAGATCCCCGAGTGGGTAGGCACCGGCGGACGAGGTATTAACCCCATCTTCTCACCGCAAAACCCCGAAATGATTGCGGACTGGAATGGCGATGGCGGCCTTGGCATCAACCCGATCGAGAATGGCGAAGCGCCGTTTCAAGACAACGGCGAGAATGATACGCCTGTCGCCCTCATGCAAGGACTTGCTCGGCTTGGCCAGGAAATCTCTGGCTTACAGATCGGAACGGAATACACCTTAACCTGGGAATACAACTCCCGTGATTGCTGTGGAGACTTTCCGATCGGCGGCGTGATGCTGAATGGCACGGAATTCGACGTCGACGACTTTACGGACGAAATTTTTCCTGTCGGTGGTATTGAGCCTTGGTACTCGGCGGAGTTGAATTTCACCGCGGATTCCTCCGATCTGACGCTTGACTTCACAAGTGAGTCCGCCGGAGGCGGAGACGCAACTCTCTTGCTCGACAACGTAAAATTAGTCGCCGCCGGTGACGCGACCGACTTGATCCTCAACGGCGATTTCGAATCGAATGCCGAGGAGTTCGTCGTGTGGCCCGGATACCTTGGTGGTGCTGACAACAGTGCACCTTTTCGCGACAACGGCGACAACGAAACGGCCGTCGCTTTTCTCCAGGGATCAGCAAGTCTGACTCAATTCGTTGAAGGATTGACCATTGGCGAAGAGTACACACTGAGCCTCGATTACAACGCAAGAAACTGCTGCGGAGACACCCCAGTCGCAGAATTATTCATCGACGGCGATATCGTCAGCGAGTTTAATGAAGATGGCTTTGTTGAGCCGGTCGGTGACGACAATCCTTGGTACAACTTCGAAATGTCTTTTATCGCCGAAAGCGACTCGCTGGAAATCTTAGTCTCGACATTTCCCGAATCTGGCGGTGACTCAACATTGATCATTGACAACGTCAGTGTTGCTTCGGCAACCGTAACAGTCGAAGGCGACTTTGACGGTGACGGATTGCTAACCGCCTTTGACATTGATTTACTCAGCGAAGAGAGTCGAGTTGGCACGAATCTGATCGAATTCGACCTTAATGCTGATAACCTTGTCAACGACGACGACCGCGTCATTTGGGTGGAACAACTGAAAAACACCTATTTTGGCGATTCCAATCTGGATGGCGAATTCAATTCAACCGACTTTGTCTACGTCTTCCAACGCGGCAAGTACGAAGACGATGCACCTTTCAACGCAACCTGGGCCGATGGTGACTGGAATGGCGACGGTGATTTCAACAGTAGTGACTTCGTGACTGCTTTCCAGGGGGGTGGCTTTGAAATCGGGCCACGTGCACCTGCCGCCGTACCAGAACCCAGCAGCAGTTTACTGATGCTAATCGCAGTAGCCATGTCGTTCATTCTCCGCACACGGCGTTAGAGCAATTCGAGTTCGTCCTACGAACAAGAATTCCCCAGAACGCACGATTGCCTGCCGCCTTCGGCGGCAGGTTTATCGCAATCTTGCCCCTCCACTTTGACTCTGATCGCATCAGTGTCTCTGATCGCTGAGGACGACTATTTGCCCTCTGCGACGTTCCACCCAACCGAGGCCGAACACGAGCGAGTCCAATCGAGGCGCGGAGATTCGAGGTCCTCTCGCGACCTACTCCCTCACGCACATCACCCACGCGGTAAAAACACACTTCGATGACGTTATTTCCGCTCAGATTCCGGACCACATTCTCGCCATTTGTGTTGGCAAACAATTCGCCCGCCATGGGCAAACCGCGACATTACTCCTTGAGGAGACTGTGGAATGGTATTCCCTATCGCCGATGACAACTCCGATCGCACGTCACCTCCTGTGGTAAATATTGCTTTAATTGCGGCAAATGCGATCGTCTTTTTTGTTTTGCAGGGAGGCGGTAGCAATAGCGAGTTCACCTATAAGTTTTCCACCGTGCCGGCTGAGATCCTATCCGGCCAGGATGTCACCACGGCACCACGGCACCACGGCAGATGGAAGTGGAGACCCCGACCGGTCTCCAGACGGTCACGGTGCCAGGTCTCGGCACCACTCCTATCCCGGTTTACTTGACCCTATTCACTTCCATGTTCATGCACGGTGGACTGATGCACCTGCTCGGCAACATGTGGTTTCTTTGGATTTTCGGAGACAACATCGAGCATGACCTGGGGCGTTTTCGTTATCTCCTGTTTTATTTGCTCACCGGATTACTGGCATCTCTCAGCCACGTTTTCCTGAACAGCTCGGGACCGAATTCGATGATTCCAAGCCTCGGAGCATCCGGAGCATCCGGAGCAATTTCCGGCGTGATGGGCGCGTATCTGGTCTTACATCCTCATCGTCGGGTCACCGTTTTTAGGGTTCGTATCGTGACGCAAGTTCCTGGCTTCGTCGCGGTGGGCATCTGGATTGTTTTCCAGATCATCAGCAGCTTTGGGTCGGAGACAGGTATCGCGTACGGCGCCCATATTGGCGGCTTCGCATTTGGGGCGATCCTCGCGAAACCCTTTACGCAGGGGCTGGCGGCCAAGTCTTCGCCCACTCTTGGCGGTCAATCCTATCGACACGGCCGGTAGAATCCGTATCAACGGATTTAAATGTTGCGGACAATGAACATTACGACATGCTCATCCCTTAGAAAAAGGGGGGAGCGTTGCCGCGTCCCAATATTCTGCTCCCTGATTACACAAGAGCTGTTAACATGAAAAGATTGTTCTGACCCGGCCCGATCCCTGCCAACCACATCGATGACTTTCGGCACGAAATCACGAACAACCCCGGCAGCTAAGTATACTTGCTCTCAGGGTTTCACCTCTTGGCTCCATGACCATCACGTGAGCCTGGCATTCTCAACGCGCCAACTCGGGAAGCTCTTTTTCGTCGGACTCCAGCCTGACGGCCGCTTGAGCATCACCGAGCGAACTTTTGATCGAGCGACGGGGCTGTGCGTCCGTCACGACGGCGTTCGATTGACGCTCTGGATGGCATCGCTTTATCAAATCTGGCGTTTCGAAAATGTGCTCAAGGAGGGCCGCGACCATGCGGGCTTCGACGCCTTATTTGTTCCACAGGTGGGTTTTACCACGGGTAATTTAGACGTTCAGGCACTGGATACGGATGTAGCCGGACGGATCTTGTTTGTCAGCCGTTTGTTTAGCTGCCTGGCCACTACTACCGAAAGTCACAATTTCACGCCGCTTTGGAAACCTTCTTTCATCAGCAAGTACGCGGCGGAAGATCGTTGTCACCTCAGCGGCATGACAACGGCTGAGGGACGGCCTATTTTTGTCACCGCCGCCGCCGCCAGTGACACAGCCCGCGGATGGCATGATCAACGAGTCAACGGCGGCATCGTGATTAACTGTCAGAATGACGAAACCGTGGCTTCCGGCTTATCCTTACCCTGTGCCCCACGGCTTTATCGCAACACACTATGGTTACTCAACGCAGGCTCGGCAGACTTTGGCCGAGTTTCGTTGGAGACGGGAACCTTCGAGAATCTCACTCACTGCCCCGGACTTCTGAGGGGCCTGAGTTTTTTCGAAGACTTTGCCATTGTGACTACCTCCCAGCCTAATGATTCGTCAACCCTCGTCGATATGCCTGTGGAGACACAAAGCGGCAAGTGCCAGCTTTCGATCATTGATTTACGAACATTTGAAATCGTTCATTGGCTCCGTTTCGAAGGGCTGATCAACGAACTCCATGATGTCGTGGCTTTACCCCGCATTACCCGGCCGATGGCACTGGGATTTGAATCCAGCGAAATCCAGCGAACACTCTCCATTGATGAAACAAAAACCCAATAGGTTCTTGAACGTCGTTTTGAACACACAGAGACAACACCACCGCATTGTTCATCGACTCTGGCATGAAACGCTTGAGGCGCGACATCTGCTATCCGGCTCTACCACGTCCCTGGTTCCTCTGGATCCCACCAATCCCCTCACCGCTCCCGCGGAAATTCGCCTCGCGGATGCTGCCGGTCAGGCAATCACGATCTATGGCGCAAATACCCAAGATCGCAGCGGACGTTCGGTCAGTGATGTAGGAGACGTCAACGGAGACGGCTTCGACGATCTAATTATTGGCGCAGAACTCGCTGATGGCGCGACCGACAACAGCAATGAGGCGGGAACGAGTTACCTGCTTTTTGGATCGGCTGACTTTGCCGACAGGCCATCCATTGACTTGGCCACACTTGGCGAGCATGGAGTCGCCATTCATGGAATTGATGCGGAAGACAATAGCGGCAAGGTAGTCAGCGGCGCGGGAGACGTCAACGGCGATGGACTCGACGATCTGCTTATCGGGGCTGGTTCGGCAGATGGCCAGGACAACACGCAACGGAGTACCGGGGAGACCTATTTGATTTTTGGTCGCGCTGACTTGGCCTCCGAACAATCCATCGAACTCAATTCACTCGGCAGCAGTGGCGTGATTATCTACGGCGGGGCCCGTTTTGATAAAAGTGGTTGGATTTCGGTCGCATCGGCTGGTGATGTCAACGGAGACGGTTTGGACGATGTCATAATTGGCGCTCCTTATGGTGACTCAGCGGATGATTCTACGATCAATACGGGTAGTGCCAATCTAATCTTTGGTCGCAAATCATGGCCCGACTCCCTTTCGTTGGATGACACCGATGGGATTGTCTTATTCGATGGAATTTCCATGCTTGACAAGACAGGCTGGGCTGTCAGCGCCGCAGGCGACATCAACGGAGACGGTATCGATGATGTGGCGATCGGCGCTCCAAACGCCGCCCCGACCGATTCGCCTATTCGTGGTATGGCGTACGTTGTCTTCGGCAAGACCGACTGGTCTCAGTCCCAAGTCGTCCGTCTCGGAGAGCTTGGACAAGACGGTATCACGATCCTGGGACGTGACACTTACGATGACCACGGCGCTGCCATCAGTCGAGCAGGTGACATCAATGGAGACGGCCTCGATGATTTGTTGATCGGAGCCTACTCCGCGGATTCGATCGAAAACTCACGCCAGATCGCCGGTGAAAGTTATCTTTTACTTGGGCGCACGTCGTGGCCAGAATCAGGCATCGTCGATCTACAAATCCCCACGCCGCTGATCACGACCATTTTTGGTGACCAGGAAAAAACCCGCAGCGGAAAATCGCTCCGAGGTAGCGGAGACGTCAATGGTGACGGATTTGACGACCTCATTATCGGCTCGCAAAACTCAACGAGTGACGCGAATTCGCCACCGAAGACGGGCCAAACATTTGTTCTGTTTGGGGGTTCCGACTGGACCGCCGACTCGATTGACCTCGCAAACATTGACTCCTCTGCTCTTGTATTGTCAGGCGTCGACACGGGCGATTCGAGTGGTCGCTATGTCAGCGGTGCAGGCGACATCAACGGCGACGGACTCAACGAAGTAATCATCGGCGCATTTTTTGCCGACGGACCGGATAATTCACGAAGGGATGCGGGCGAAAGTTATCTCGTCTGGGGCGATGACTTTCTCAAAACTATCACCATGCGGGGAACCAACAATTCAGATCACCTCGTCGGCGAACCGCAGAGCGACCTGATCGTCGCTGGCCAAGCAGACGACTCGATTCATGGCCAAGGAGGTTTAGATTCCATTTACGCCGGAGAAGGAAACGACTCGATCAGCGTCGGAGACCTCAACTTTCGTCGCATATCGGGGGGCAATGGCATCGACACGTTACGTTTCTCGTTTGCCACAGCCGACTTGACGACATTACCTAACAGCCGCATCTCAGGAATTGAAAGAATCGACTTACTGGGAACGGTCGCCACAACCCTCACTCTCAATCATCGTACGGTGCTGCAACTGAGTGACGAGTCAAATCAAGTGATTATTGACGCGCGCCCTAATGACAACGTCAACCTGGGAACGGGCTGGACGATTCTACCGGCCGCAGATGAAAACTATGTCACCTATTTCCAGGGTCATGCACGGGCATTGTTGACTCCCCCCATCGGTGATTCCACTCGAGACGGTGTTTTCAATTCATCCGACTTGATTCAAGTCCTGCAAATCGCCGAATACGAGGACGACATTCCCGGCAACTCCACCTTCGCCGACGGAGATTGGAATGGAGACGGCGATTTCAACTCCACCGACCTTTTACTTGCCTTCCAAGAGGGAAATTACACGCGTCACGCCACGCCGATTCACGCCGTAAAGACATCGGCCCCGCGCCCGGTCCACTTTCACCAAGCGACCCCAGTAGAACCAGCTCAAACAACTCAGGCCACAGTTTTCACTGGCCAGGTGATTGACCGGCTGTTCATAGAAGTGGGAGAACAATCGATCGACCATTCACTCTTCAGGGACCAAGTGGATGATAATTTGGATGAGGAAAAAAAACGAGTCCGCTTCAAGCACGCTCGCGATTTCCTCTTCCCTCTCTAACCCCTCTTAGGCTGTATTCTCCAGTCGTCTATTTCAACGATCCCCTTTTCGACTCTGCACGTTTACACTCGATCAAGAAATATCAGGTCACCGAATGAAACGAGCATTTGGCCTGGGCAACTTCGCGTCTACCCGATTCAATTCTGCCTGTAGATCGGCTTCCAAACGCGTTACCGTTTCAGCTTGATCGCTTGCTAAGTTGTTCGTCTCGGAGAGGTCATTTGATAGGTCATACAGTTCTATCGGCCCTTCGTACCATTTGATCATTTTCCAATCCCCCTTACGAACAATCGAATAGGGGCCACGTGCATGGCGATAATGCGGAAAGTGCCAATACAGCGACTCACGATCCAAGTGTTTCTTCCCGCCCGAAGCGAGTACGGGTACAAGGGAAATGCCATCGAAATCACGGTCCGCTGGCAAAGCAACTCGAGTTGCTTCGGCAATCGTGGGAAATAAATCGACGCTTGTGACTGGCTGCCGGCATACAGAAGCGGGGGTTACCACCCCGGGCCATCGAACCAGCAGCGGCACTCGTATTCCACCTTCGTAGGCGTAGCCCTTTCCAGATCGGAGTGGCGTATTATCAGTCGGCCCGACTAACCCACCATTGTCCGATGTGAAAATCACCAACGTGCGATCCGCCACGCCCGTCGCTTCCAAGGCCGCCAGGATCACACCGACAGCATCGTCGACACTTTGAACCATCGCCGCATACTTGGCATTTTGCTCCGACTTACCATCCTGTCGATAGCTTGCCGCAACCGATTCCTTGGCTTGGATGGGCGTGTGCACGGCGTAGGGGCAATAGTAGAGAAAAAAGGGTACATCCCGATGTTGTTGAATAAACGCTTGCGCTTCATCTGCCTCGCGATGCGTCAAGTACTCACCCTTCGATCGCGCTTTCATCTGTCCATCAAAGCTATAACGTTTGTGTTCATACGGATCAAAATAGGAGGGCGGTTGCCCGATGTCACAGCCAGCAATGTTCAAGTCGAATCCCTGTCGGGTGGGATACCAGTCCGGGTCACCTAAATGCCATTTTCCAATATGGCAGCTCGCATAGCCGCGTGGTTTCAATAATTCTGCAAGGGTAATCTCCTCGTGCTCCATCCAAAAGGGATTCGGAGGACAAAGCAATTCCCGATTTTCCCCGCCTACATAAGCTGTCGGATTACGGTCGGGTGTCCCCCGACCGCCCCGTTGAAACCTGGCGCGAATCCAATCGGTCACGCCGAGGCGCGCCGGAGAACGCCCAGTCATGACAGCCGCTCGCGTCGGGCTGCAAACGGCACAGGCTGCGTAAGCATCAGTAAATCGCATCCCACTGCTGGCAAGCCGATCGATGTGCGGCGTCCGAAAATAGTCGCTACCCTGGCACCCCAGATCCATCCAACCCAAATCATCCACCAGAATAAGCACCACATTGAACGGATTCTCTTCGTTGGCGAGCAAACTGCTGGACCATGGCATCCACAGCAAACATGCCAACACCAGGACGCGGTGGACCGTCAAACGCTTGCTTTCCGGCTCGACTAAGGTGACCATCTTCATCTTTAAGACTCCCCCATACAAATCCCATCAACACCAACAAGCCAGAGCGACCCAATCATCCGCGAAACGCAATCGTAGCCTGCCAACCGGTCACCGTGCAACCAATCCGCTACCTCGCATCGAAAATAGACTCGGTAACTTTCCCGGACATCCCTTATGATTCAGGCCTGCCAAGTGACTCGCTTCGAGCCAATTTTACGAAATTTTGAAACGATGGCGATCTTCTCTGCAGCTGCCAAACAACTCTGTACAGCGAACGAATTCACGTCATTCAGTGAAGTTCATTTCGGGTCGTGACACGTGGCCGTTGAACTCACCAATGAGTCGCTGTGGCAAAAGCGATACAAAAACACCCAGCTTTCGAAACGTCGAAAAAGGGGAGTACCAAGAAAGCAGGCCCCCGCGGATGATCATCTTCGCCACGCAACAGGGAAAAAAACGAGAAGCTTCTTTCCGAAAGCCAGGCATGATTGAATTAACGGCGAAATCGGCATTGTAAAGTGCGCCCCGGAAGCAGGTTCGTCAGGCAAGTGTTAAGTCAGTCAAACAAGCTGTCCAACGAAACCAATCGGGTTTCTTACTTTGAACGCGGTGGAAGTTAGCAAGTCAAGGGGCGGAAAACGGGTCACGACTCAAGTAAAAATGTTACGCGTTACATTCTCGGCGGTAACTCGGAAAAAGTACCAGGTTACATCTCGCAATCGTCGGAGCCAAATCCACCGCGACACGCGATGAAGTGCTGCCGTTTGCCAACAATTGCCAGAACTGGGACAACCGGCCAGGACTGTCGCAAAAAAATGGTGAAGTGTGTCGTTTCGTGTTAGCCTGGATAGATCTTAATGGGATTTGACATGCACCGTTTTTTAAACGCGTGGCACTCAACGCAGGATTCTCCGCATCGTGATAAAACTCGACCCTGTATTTCTATTCACGATATCCGTGAGCCTGCTGCTTGGCTTTCCGCACCAGGGGAAATCGCAAATAGAAGACCCGATCGCATCGTTACCTCGAGGCGATGTTTCGATTCACCTGAGTTCCTTTACCACAGGCATGCCTGTTCAAGAGGAATTCATCACGCCTGTTTTCACTCAGCGAGTCGGCCCCACGGATCTCGCGGAAATCCCAAATGGAAGCGGTGCGTTAATTGTCACCAATTATGGTGGCGTCGCGTTCCGACTCGATCAAAGCGGCGTGGTGGCTCCAAGAGCATTTCTCGACTTAAACTCGCCGGAGAGTCCAAGTTTCAACCCGGCTTTTGAATTTGGCGGTGCCCATGGGCTAACGACGATTGCCTTCCACCCTGGGTTCAGCGACATGACGAGTCAGGGCTACCGCAAGTTTTACACGGTCGAACCTGAAACAAGCGGATCCGGGGTTCCAGATTTCGTCCAGTCGGTCGTCGCGGGCGATCACCATCAAGAAGCGATCTATGAATACACGCTTGAATCGGTCGAATCCGACCACTGCGCATCCGCCTGCGCGGCAAGCAAACGCGAATTGCTGCGAGTCCAGCAACCAGGCTGGCACCACAACTTGGCCGACTTACTGTTTGATTCCGAAGGTCTGCTTTACATCGCATCCGCAGATGGAAACGTGGCCGGTCGCAAACCACCGATGATGTCTGATAACTCGGCGTTGCTAACGAACATCTTCGGAAAGATTTTGCGAATCAACCCATTCGGAGACAACAGCGGTAATGGTCGATATGGAATCCCAGCAGACAACCCTTTTGTCGAGGCCACTGGCAATCCACTTGCAGAGATTTATGCCTATGGACTACGCAATCCTTATCGCATCGAGTTCGATACACGGACAGGGCAGATGTATGCTTCGGAAACGGGCGAGGAGCAGATTGAAAGCGTTGAACGAATCGTCTCGGGAGGTAATTTTGGCTGGAATACCAAAGAGGGGAGTTATCTTTACGATCGGACAACAAAGATCATCGCCGTCGACAACGACTTCGACGGCGATGGGAGAGGCGATTTTGCTCAGCAACATGGATTGACTGATCCGGTCCTCGAGTACGACCGTGACGAGGGGCGGGCAATCGTCGGCGCGCTACCCTATCGGGGCGATGCCATCCCCATCTTGCAGGGGCAGATCATTTTTGCTGATTTTTCGGGAGGTCTATTTCACGGCGATCCCGGCTCAGGGCAAGCATACCGAATGCTGCTCGATGAGTCCGAAGCAAGTCTTCCCTTCAACATCCACAGCGTCAATCAAGACTTGTCCGGAAACGCCTACGTGCTTGGCATCGCTCGACAGGATGACAACTTTGACGGCGTGATCGTCAGGTTACACGCCACCCCAACAATTGCTGGTGATTTCAACGGCAATGGAAACCTGGATGCCGCCGACATCGATCTTCTTTCGGCAGCAGTGCGGGAAGGCTCTCAAGCCAAGCGATTCGACCTGTCGAATGATGGCCAACTCGACGAAACCGATCGTCGAATCTGGCTGGGCGATCTCAAGGGAACGATCCTGGGCGATTCCAACCTTGACGGTCGCTGGAACTCGACGGACTTCGTTATCGCGTTCCGATTCGGCCAATATCAAGATTCGATTCCTCAAAACTCGAGTTGGTCGGCCGGGGACTGGAATGGCGACGGCGACTTTAACTCATCCGATATCGTCGCAGCATTTCAGAACGGCGGCTACGCACAGGGAGTTCGCGCGGTCCCTGAGCCTTCCTCTCACGGGTTAGGCACTCTTGCTTTCAGCTTACTTGCGTTTGGTTTCCGAGGAAAGCAGCATCGCAAGAAACCGATCGCTAACAACAGGCTTGGCCATTTCGCGATTTAGTTTTTATACACTTTGTGCTGTGGCCGACCGGCTAAGATCTGCTCCTGCCCCCAATTCGTTACTTCGCGAAAAGCGTCACTCTGAATAAATGCCTTAAAAGCATCTTCGTCCGTCCACTCACTTGTGATCAGGTAGGATGCGTCGCCGGCAACATCTTTCCAAAGCGTCGATTCAGCATGCCCGTCTGCAGCTCGGAGAGCATCAATCACTGCGGCAAACTTATCTTCAAAATCTTGCTGTTTCCCTGGGATCACTTGGTAATTCATTCCAACCGTAATCATCTTTTCTCTCTTTCCTTTCCCGCGGTACTGCCGTGGAAGCGCGAGATAAGCTTGATGACGAAAAATCCGTTTGGCATCTGATCGTGAATTCAGAAACGAGCCTTGGTATACTACTCGCCAACTATCGGCTTTGGCTAAGACCTTTCACTACTGAAATGCTCGACAAATGCCCCCAATTATACTGGCTTTACTCGCCTTTTTACCAATTATTGTTGTGGCATTATTTTTAGTCGTGCTACGCTGGCCTGCAAGTCGCGCGATGCCTTTGTCCTATGCCACGGCCCTCTTGTTGGCACTGTTCATCTGGAAGGTGCCCTTGCTTCAGGTCACGGCGGCTTCCCTCAAGGGGCTAGTCATCGCTTTCACACTACTTTACATCATTTTCGGAGCGATCCTGCTCTTGGAAACCCTTCGTGTGAGCGGCGGCCTCCAAGTCATACGACAAGGTTTTTTTAACATTTCCGCCGACCGCCGGATCCAAGTGATCATCGTCGCTTGGCTTTTCGGGTCGTTCATCGAAGGCTCAGCCGGTTTCGGCACTCCCGCAGCCGTGGCCGTTCCGCTGTTAGTGGGCCTTGGCTTTCCGCCGATGGCCGCGGTAGTCTCAGGCATGATTATTCAGAGCACGCCCGTTTCCTTCGGAGCACTCGGAACACCCATTTTACAAGGCGTCGGCAAGGGGCTTGGAGGAGATCCCGACGTGCTCAGCTACGCACAGTCCCTGGGATACGTGGTTCAAGATGGACAATTGCCAGCGAGTTTCCTGGCGATGATCGCCAGTAAGGTGGCCACCGTGCATGCCATCACGGGTCTGTTAATTCCGTTGTTTGTCGTGACGTTAATGACACGTTTTTTCGGACCAAAACGGTCTTTTGCGGAAGGCCTTCAAGTTTGGCCATTTGCGATTTTCGCATCGCTGGCAATGACCATTCCCTACGTGATTGTGGCCTATAGCCTGGGGCCCGAATTTCCGTCGATCTTAGGTGGCCTCATCGGCCTAGCGGTGGTTGTCTCAGCAGCAAAAGCCGGCTGGTTAATGCCAGCGAAAAATCAAACCTGGGACTTTGCTCCCCGCGATCAATGGGAGCCACAATGGATTGGCACGTTGGCACCAGAGTCGGATGACAAGGAGGTCGCAATGAGCGGTTTTTTGGCTTGGTTGCCTTATTTACTGGTGGCGATCTTGTTGGTCCTGACGAGACTGCCTGCGTTGGGCATCAAGGGGATCCTGAAAACTCTCGGCTTCATCCAGATCCCTCACCTCCTTCAGACTGATATCAACATCGAGGTGAGTCCGCTCTACCTACCGGGTACAATTTTCATTGTGGTATCGCTGGCAACTTTTTTCTTTCACCGCATTCAACTTCGCCAATATACACAGGCTTGGAATCGTGCGGGACGAACCATCGTCGCTGCCTCAGTCGCTTTAATTTTCACGGTACCGATGGTTCAAGTATTCATCAATTCAGCGAACGGTGGAGCTGGCTACGATAAAATGCCACTAGTATTGGCCGAGGGCGTCGCATCGCTGACCGGATCGGCATGGCCCTTTTTCGCTCCGCTGATCGGTGGCTTTGGCGCCTTTGTTGCAGGCAGCAACACGATCAGCAATATGATGTTTTCCTTGTTCCAATTTGGGGTTGGCCAACGGATTGGCGTTGATCCCACCTGGATTGTGGCCCTTCAGGCGGTTGGCGGAGCAGCAGGAAACATCATTTGCGTTCATAACGTGGTAGCCGCATCAGCCGTGGTTGGCTTAGTCGGACGCGAAGGCTCTGTCATTCGAAAGACCCTCCCAGCCTTTCTCTATTACGCCATCATGCCGGGCTGCCTCGGCTATGCAATCGTCTGGAGTGGCACGAAGGGAATCATCAACCTGGGCAGCCTCCTATTCTTAGCTGGCGCGACCCTCCTGCTGGCATTTGCAGCAATGCAACTACGAAAAGATCGGGCCACCTAATAATTCGGGCGACTGCATTTTGCGCTCTCGCGGGAAAAATTTACCAAACACGACAGTTCGTCATATTTGATACAGTTTCTCGCTCGGCCCAGCCGAACTGTATTCACTAAGTGACGTCGGTTTGGCTCGAAATTAACCACGCAGATTCAAGCATGGACAGCAGTTGCAGTCATCATCTGTCTCAGCCTCGCACCAGCACGTCTTCGACCTTGTGCTGCTTAGCACTGCTCATTCTCTGTTCGGTCGGCTGTCGCTACACGGGCAGTGTGAGTGACTACGTCCACAACGGCTTCAAGGTTGGCCCCAATTATCGCAAACCGGCGGTCGCCGTCGAAGAAGACTGGATCGACGGTTACGACAAACGACTGCTCAAAGAATTGCCCCGAAATAACGATTGGTGGGCAGTGTTTGATGATCCGAGGCTAACGGTACTGATTGAGCGGTCGTATCAGCAAAACATTCCATTGCGGGAAGCAGGCCTCCGCGTCTTGGAGTCACGTACTGAACTCGGCATTACCGTCGGATCGTTGTTTCCACAACAGCAGGAAGCGGTTGGTGATTACAGTCGTGTTCAAATCAGTCGCAGCGATTTGACGAATCGTCCCCTCAAGATGATTCCCCGCGCCTTCAGTCGCTGGTCCACTGGCTTTGATGCTGCTTGGGAACTCGACGTTTGGGGACGATTTCGACGATCGATCGAATCCGCCGAAGCTAGTCTCGATGCATCCGTTGAAGAATATGACGATATTTTGGTCACACTTCTTGCTGAGACCGCCGCCACCTACGTTGAATTGCGAGCCGCACAGGAACGCATTCGCCTCGCCGAAGCCAACGTCAAGGCTCAACTGGGTTCCCTCGGAATTGCCGAGTCTCGGTATAACTCAGGAACTTCCGATGAGCTCGACGTCTTCCAGGCGAAGACCAATGTACGCAACACACAATCATTGATCCCAGAATTCAAAAAGCTTGAACGGAAAGCGATCATTCGCCTTTGCGTTCTACAGGGAATCCCACCACAGAATTTACTGCCTGATCTGGGCGAAGGCCCGATCCCAGGGGTACCCAATCAGGTCACGGTTGGTATCCCGGCCGATTTATTGAGACGGCGTCCGGACATCCGCCGAGCCGAGCGTGAGGTGGCAGCCCAAAGTGCTAAAATTGGTGTAGCAGCTTCCGAGATGCTGCCCCATTTTGCCATCCGCGGATCGCTCAACTACAACTCAGAAACGCTGAGCAGACTGTTTGCGTCCAAAAGTTTAGCAGGCGGAATCACCCCCGGTTTTTCCTGGGACTTGCTAAACTACGGTAGGCTCCGCAACCAGGTGCTCCTTCAGGATGCGGTCTTCCAACAACGTGCCTTGAACTATCAACAAACGGTGCTAAAAGCCAGCGAAGACGCTGAGCGAGCGATCGTGTCATTCTTGCAAGACCAGGAACGAGTCAAATTACTCAGCGAGGCTGTGGCCGCCAACCAGCAAGCCTTGAAGATTGCGATCGATCAATACAGGGCGGGCAACCGAAATTACAACCAAATCTTCACGCTACAAGCGTTTCTGGTTGAAGAGCAGGATGCTTTGGCTCGAGCCCGTCAATCTTTGGCGACAAGCCTCATCTCCATCTACAAAGCGTTGGGCGGGGGTTGGCAGATACGCCTGAGTAATTTCTCGGAAATCGCCCTTGCCACCAACGAGTTAATTGAGGCCCCACCCGAGCAACCTCAGGCCCCTGAGATCAATCTCTTGCCGCCCGTTCCGCCGGAAGCAGATCCCGCCGACTAACTCCGGCTAAACCGCAGGTAAAAGGGTTTCGATCCGTGAAGGGCGAACCCACTATTCCGTGGCCGGCTGACTCTTATCGTCATCTTCGGGCTGAACATCCAGCTGCGACGGTTCTCGCTGGAAATTCATAATGACGTAATAGAAGACCGGCGTCAGGAAGATACCGAAAATAGTCACCCCGAGCATCCCGGCAAAAACGGATGTTCCTAACGTGTAACGCATTTCCGCCCCTGCACCCGTCGCGACCATCAGGGGCACGACGCCTAAGATAAAGGCAAACGAGGTCATCAAAATTGGCCGTAGTCGTAAACGACATGCCTCCAGTGTCGCGTCTCGCCGACTGGCTCCTTCTGCTTGTTGCTGTCGAGCGAATTCCACGATCAGAATCGCATTTTTACTGGCAAGTCCAACCAACACGACAAAGCCGATTTGCGTGAAGATATTTACGTCTAATGAATCGGCCTCAACGCCCACCACCGAGCAGAGTAGGCACATGGGCACCACCAAAATCACTGCCAGCGGTAACAACCAACTTTCGTAGAGCGCCGCAAGCACAAGAAATACGAACAACACCGAGAGTCCAAAGACAAAAATGGCCGTGTTGCCTGCTTTCAACTGCATATAAGTCAGATCCGTCCAGGCATAAGACATAGAATCGGGCAACGTTTCTGTCGCAATGGCTTCCATCAACTTAACCGCCTGCCCTGAACTGGTACCTGACGCCGTTTGCCCATTGATCGCCGCCGACGGATACATGTTATACCGTCGAATCACCACCGGGCCGCTGGTCTCGCGAACCGACATCAACGTTGCCAAAGGTACCATCTCGGCTTTCACGTTGCGGACGTAAAGCTGCTCAATATCACTCACTCGATTACGAAACTGAGCATCCGCCATCACATTCACTTGCCAGGATCGTCCGAACTCATTGAAATTATTGACATAGTAAGAACCGAGATTAACCTGCAGCGTTGAAAAGACGGCGTTGGTCGAGATTCCCAATGCCTCGCACTTGGTCCGATCGATATCGAGGAAGACCCACGGCGCGTCAGCGCTGAGGCCGCAAAACACTCCGGCCAACCCGGGATCTTCATTTGCGGAGTCGACAATCGTATCGGCAACTTCTTGCAACTCTCGCGTCCCCAGATCCCCCTTGTCTTCGATCATCATTCGATAACCGGCCGTCACGCCAAGACCATCGATAGGCGGTGCACCGAACACCGAAACGAGTGCCTCGCTGATTTGGACCCGACAGTCATCTCTCAATTTTTCCCCAATGGCATCCGCCGATCGGCTCGCTTGCAACCGCTCGGAAAAATCATCGAGCATCACATACATCGATCCGTAGCTGGGCGCATTCGCATTCAACAGCACGGATTGTCCGGAAATTCCAACGGTATGCTTCACACCAGGAATTTTTCTAGCAATTTGCTGAACGTGATCCATGACAACTTCGGTTCGTTGCAGCGATGCGGCATCCGGAAGTTGAACGTTCACCAACAAATACCCCTTGTCTTGCTGCGGAACGAATCCGGTGGGGACGCGAACAAACGTCCAATAGGTCATCACCAACAATCCGCCATAGACAATCAGGACGATAAGATTGACACGCAGAAAGCCTCGTACAACCCCCGTGTATGCGTTCGTCGCGAACCCAAAAGACAGATTGAATAATTTGAAAAACCACCCCAACAACAGGTCGAGCAACCAGGTTAAAGGATCGCGTTTCGCCCCTTTCGGTTTTAGCAACAAGGCGGCCAACGCCGGACTGAGGGTCAATGAATTGAAGGCCGAAATGACGGTAGATACGGCGATGGTGATGGCAAACTGCCGAAAGAACTCACCCGTGATGCCCGAGATAAATGCGCAAGGCACAAAGACTGCGGCCAACACAAGGGCCACCGCCACAATAGCACCGGAGACTTCGTCCATCGCCCGCCTCGCAGCCTCCTTAGGTGAGAGCCCCTTTTCCAACCACCGCTCGACGTTCTCTACAACGACGATCGCGTCATCAACCACAATTCCGATTGCCAGCACGAGGCCAAACAGGGAGAGATTATTCAAACTAAAACCGACACCCGCCATCACCGCAAAGGTGCCTAAAATGGCGACGGGAACAGCCACCAAGGGAATCAATGCGGCGCGCCAATTCTGCAAAAAGACAAGCATGACGATGGCGACTAAAATCAGCGCATCGCGGAATGCCTTGAACACTTCACCGATCGATTCCTGGATGAAGGGCGTCGTATCGTAAACGATTCGGTAGTCGAGTCCTTCCGGGAAACGTTCCTTGAGTCGCTCCATCGTGTCCTCGACGCTCTTGGCCGTTTTGATGGCGTTGGACCCGGGTAACTGAAAGATGGACAGCGCGACGGACGGGCGTCCATCTAACGTACAGGTTTGGCCGTATTGCTGCGCGCCGAGTTCCAGACGCGCCACATCACTCAAGCGAACCACACTGGCCGTTTGGCGATTCTCCTGTTGGCGAACCTTGACGATCATTTGCTGGAACTGTTCCACCGTCACCAAACGGCCCAACGTGTTGATCGTCAATTGAAACTGTTGCCCTTCCGGTGCGGGCTGTTGGCCAACTTGGCCCGCGGCAATTTGGATATTCTGTTGTTGAATCGCGCGCACCACATCGTTCGTCGTGACATCCATCGAACTGAGCTTGTCAGGATCCAACCACACCCGCATGCTGTAATCCCGTTGGCCCATATAAGTCACGTCACCCACATCGGACAACCGAGCCAATTCATCACGGATTTGGATCGTGGCGTAATTACTGAGATACAAATCGCTGTAACGTGGCTTCTCCGTTGCCGGATCCACCTCAGAAACCAAGTTCACAATCATCAATTTACTAGGAGAAGTCTTCTTGACGGAAACACCTTGCTTTTGCACCAACTCGGGCACCAGCGGCAAAGCCAGTGCCACACGATTTTGCACCAGCACTTGTGCCATCTTGAGGTCCGTACCCAAATTAAAAGTGATCGTGAGCTGGTAGGAACCATCGTTACCACTTTCCGAGGACATATACATCATGTCCTGTACGCCATTCACCTGCTGTTCAATCGGTGCGGCGACGGTATCCCGAACAATCTCTGCGTTCGCCCCCGGATAGCTGGCGGTGACGATGACGGTCGGAGGCGTCACATCGGGATACTGCGCGATTGGCAAGGTCACTACCGCGATCGCGCCGGCCAAAGAGATGACGATCGACATGACAGCGGCAAAGATTGGTCGGTCAATGCAAAAACGCGAGATCACGATAACTTCCCATCGTTCTGGTGGTCCGCCACGCGACGTCGCAGACTGACAACAACTATTCCAACGCAGATTCCAATTACCAACCCTAGCAGCGATGTCCAGATCGGATCCCAACTACGCTCTCGAGCAATCGCCCAGCCAACCGCAGCACTCGAGAACCCAATCAGCCCCGTGCTCAGATACCGATTCCAACGACGCCGAGGACGGTCAGAACTTACCAATCGACAAATCAGGTAATAGAAAGCGGGGGTCAAAAAGACGCCAAAGAAGGTGACGCCCAACATCCCGCAAAATACGGCAATTCCCAGGGAGCGTCGCATTTCGGCGCCGGCGCCACCTTCGATAATGAGTGGCACCACACCAAGTATAAACGCGCACGATGTCATGATAATTGGGCGCAAACGCAACCGGCACGCATCCAAGGTGGCATCTAGCAGGCTCATTCCTTGTCGCCTTTGCTGCTCCGCAAATTCCACAATCAAGATTGCGTTTTTACTGGCTAGCCCAACCAACACTACAAAGCCAATTTGGGTGAAGATTCCCACATTCATGTAAGGAACGGCCCAAACGCCCAACACAGAAAAAAGCAGCCCCAACGGAACCACCATAATAATGGCAATCGGTAATGACCAGCTTTCGTAAAGTGCGGCCAACACCAGAAAAACAAAGACAACCGCCAGACCAAACACGTAGACCGCCGTATTACCCGCCTTGATTTGCATGTAACTGAGTGCCGTCCACTCAGTGTCCAATTCTCCCTCTGGCGCAGCCTGTACGGCCGCATCCATGATTTTTATCGCATCGCCGGAACTGACCCCCATTTCGGTTCGTCCATTGATCGGGGCAGCCAAATACATGTTGTAACGAGTCACAATCGCCGGTCCGGTCGCGTTCCGTACGTCCGTAACCGCGCTCAGCGGCACCATATCGCCGAACACATTCCGCACGTGAAGTCGCCCAATGTCTCGATCTTGGTTTCGAAAGCGCCGGTTCGCCTGCACGTTAACCTGCCACGTCCGTCCAAATTCGTTGAAGCTATTGACATAGACCGATCCGAGGTAAATCTGCAATGCTTCGGAAACATCCTCAATCGCAACCCCCAAGGTCCGAACTTTTGTCCGATCGATATCAACGAAGAGCTGTGGGGTGTCTGCACGATACAAGGTAGTCACCCCTGCCAATTTCTTATTCGACGTACCCACATCGACCAGATAATCGATCTGTTTCTGCAAATAATCGGGACCAAGATTCAACCTGTCTTCGACCATTAATTCGAAACCACCGGTCGCGCCCAGGCCATTGACCGGAGGTGGTGGAAAAACGCTCACGTCGGCCTGGCTGATTAACTCGGGATATTTTTCACGGAGCTGCAGGAAAATCACTAGCCCATTCAGATCGAAGCTTTTACGATCTTCGAAGGGTTCCAGAATGATGAACATCGAACCGTAATTGGACGCGCTCGCACCAATCAAAAATGATTGCCCGGAGACGGTGATCGTATGCGCAACTCCCGCTGTGTTGGCGGCAATTTCAGCCACCTGATCCATGACCTCTTTGGTGCGTTGCAGTGAAGAAGAAGGTGGCAGTTCGACGTTTACCAACAGCCACCCTTTGTCTTGCACCGGAATAAAACCCTGTGGCGCCTTCAAGAAACTCCAGTAGGTGAAATAGAGCAATCCGGCGTAGACCACCATCACCAGAATCGTCACTCGAAGAATTCTCGCAATTGTGCCAACGTACAGATTGGTACTCGCGCCAAACATTCGATTGAACAGCCGAAAAAATCGCCCGAGCAACAGATTAAACAAGCGAGCTAACCAGTCTGGCTTGGCATGCTGCGGCTTCAACAGTAACGCAGCTAAAGCGGGACTGAGTGTCAGTGAGTTGATCGCCGAGATGACCATGGACACGGCCACGGTGACAGCAAATTGCCGAAAGAATTCGCCCGTGATGCCAGTAATGAAAGCGCAAGGCACAAAGACCGCGGACAACACCAGGGCGACGGCAATCACCGGCCCGGTCACTTCCGCCATCGCCCGGCGGGCTGCCTCGCGAGGAAGGTGTCCCTCATCGAGCTGTCTTTGCACGTTCTCAACAACAACGATCGCATCGTCCACCACAATCCCGATGGCCAGCACCAAGCCGAACAGGGAAAGTGTATTGATACTAAAGCCAACAACGAACAACGCGGCGAACGTACCGACAATCGCGACGGGGACCGCAATCAACGGGATTAAAGCGGCACGCCAATTCTGCAGGAAAAGCATGACGACCAAGCCAACAAGAATGACCGCATCGCGTAGCCCGCTGAACACTTGCCGGATCGATTCGGCGACGAAAGGCGTGGTGTCAAAGACAATCGAGTACTTAAGTCCAGGTGGAAAGGCGACAGACAGCGCCTCCATTTTGGCTCGAATTGTTTTGCCTGCCTCGATCGCATTTGCTCCCGGCCGCTGATAAACACCCAGGCCGACCGAAGGTAGTCCATCAAGGGCGCAAAGTTGCGAATAGTTTTTTGCCGCTAACTCCACGCGTGCCACATCACGGACTCGGACCAGTCTCGCTGCGGTCTCGCTCCGATCCGCCGACTCGGATTTAATAACGATTTGCTCAAATTGCTCAACCGTCTTCAGCCGACCCAATGCCGAAACGGTCAATTGAAGCTCAACCTTTTCTCGATTGGGTGGCTGTCCCATTTGCCCAGCTGACACCTGCAGGTTCTGATCTTGGATCGCGTTAACAACATCCTCAGCTGCCATGTTGCGCGTCGCCAACTTATCAGGATCCAACCAGATACGCATACTGTAGTCACGCTGGCCCAGAAAATTGATATCCCCAACGCCAGGCAACCTTGCGAGTTCATCCTTGATGTGAATCGTCGCATAGTTGCTCATATAAATATCGTCATATTTTCCATCCGGCGAGGTGAGATTGATCGCCAGCAGCATGTTGGTCGATTTCTTTTTGACATCCACGCCCAACCGCTGCACCACCGCAGGCAATTGCGGCGTCGCCAACGCGGCCCGATTTTGAACCGCAACCATAGCTGCATCCAGATCTGTCCCGAGTGCAAAGGTCACCGTTAAGGCGTAGGAACCGTCGTTCGCAGACTGAGAGGACATGTACAACATGTCTTCTACACCGTTCACCTGCTGCTCGATCGGTGCCGCAACCGTATCCGCGATGACTTGCGCATTGGCACCAGGATAAGAACAGGAGACCTGCACCGTCGGCGGAGTGATTTCCGGATACTGCGCAACAGGCAGTACGGCCACAGAAATGAGACCGGCCAGGGTGATCAAAATCGAAATCACCGCAGCCAGAATCGGACGATCGATGAAGAAATTTGAAATCACTGCGGAAGCTTCTTCCCACCGTCAGATTCGGCCTTCGCCGGTGACGGACTCGACTCCGCCTGAGACTTCGACGTGACAGCCGATGCTTGCTTACTTTTCGAAGCGGTGGATTCTTTGCTCTCTGCGGGCTTCTCTGCGGGCTTCTCTGCGGGCTTCTGCTGATCCGACGCTTTCGCCGCTTCCTGCATCGGTGACAAGCTGGTGGGCATGGGGATTTCATGCACCTCCACTTTCGTACCGGGCCGCACTAACTGTAAGCCACTCACGATGATTCGTTCGCCCCCCTTTAACCCCTCCACAACGACCCGCAAGCCATCATCTTGCAAAGCCCCCAACTTCACCGGTCGGTTGACCACAAGATCCTGATCATCGACAAGGTAGACATATTTTTGCCCCTGGTCGGTGCCGACCGCAGCTTCCAAAACCAACACGGCCGGTTCGGGTAATCCCAAGGGCATTTTGACACGGATAAACATACCCGGCATCAACAATCGCAAACCATCCTTACTCGCTGGATTGGCAAAGGTGGCACGAAGCGTCAACGTGCCCGTGGACGCATCCACCGAATTACTCGCATATTCAATCACACCCTCATGCGGAAAACCGTCTTCGTCTTGCAGTCCCATTCGGACCTTGATCTTGCGGGATCTAATCGGCGGTAGTTGGCCCGTGTAAAGCTTTCGCATGGCGACCAGCATCCGTTGTTCGTCAATGTTAAAGTAGGCGTAGATGGGATCCTGGGAGACGACCGTTGTCAAAGTCGTAACATTTTCCGAAACCAAATTACCGATTCCGATCTGATCACGTCCCACGCGACCATCGATCGGGGAAGTCACTTTCGTGAATCCGAGATTTAGTTTGTAGACTTCCATACTGGATTTGGCAGCCACCACAGCGGCACCGGCCGCATCGACTTCAGCTTGATGTTGGTCCAACGATTTGAGACTTATCGCTCGCGGATTTTCTTTGTAAAGCGATTGGGAACGTTCGTTTTCGGTTTCTGCCAACCGTAATTTTGCTTCATTCACACCAACTTCACCCTGAGCCGCGTCAACCTGGGCCTGATAAGTCCGAGGATCAATGTTGAACAGAACATCCCCTGCTTTAACATCGGTCCCTTCGATGAAAGCTGTTTTGAGTAAATAGCCCGTTACGCGTGCTTTGACGTCAACGGAGTCCACAGCTTCGGTTCGGCCAATGAATTCGGCTTCTGCGGTCACATCACGTTTCACCGGTTGACTGACATTCACCGTCCGAGGACTCGTCGTTTTGGGAGGATCTGCTTTCTTCCGACAAGCTGTGGTGACGCCCATCAAAAGAATCAGACACAATGCGGTTGGAAACCGGAAACTCATCAACGTGCTCTTTTCATACATAAAGCTAGAAGGTACCGATAAGGAAACTCACCCTATTGTAGAATATTCCCATCTCCAGGAAACGGGCGTGTGGGACCTGTCACCCATTCGCTTGGCAAGGTACGCTAATGACGTAAAGCAGTACAGGAGAATTAAAGCCGCAAATTCTTTCCATTAATCACCCATTCGCTCAACGCGTGGAATGTTTAACGCGCCCCTCCGGATCACCGATCGAGCCGATATGCAATTCATCCGGTTAGGTCTAACGCCGCTAATCAGCCGCAATGGGTCGCCGGATTCTTCTGTTCGCACTGCGACAACTATTGTATGCTGTTGGCGATCGCGGTTTGAGTGGACTGCTTGAGTGCATCCTGCATTCGCGATTTCGTTTAACTCAACCTAATGTCTTGGGTACTATCAATGACCTCTCGTGTTCCCGTCTTTGATCCTGCTTCGCCACAGGCCCAAGCCATCAATGATCTTTTTGTTCAGGTTTTATTAATTAGCGCCGGAATCTTCATGATTGTGGCGGGCTTAATCTGCATTGCGGTTTGGCGTTTCCGCACGAACAAGTCTTTGCCTGAACAGGACTTTGGTAGTGAGCGCAAGGAAATCGCTTGGCTGGTCGGCCCCGTGATCATTGTGCTTTGGATTGCTGCCATCAGCGCAAAACTGATTTTGACATTGAATGCCGTACCCAAAGCCCATCCAACGGCGGAAGGTGCAGCGGATCTGATCGTGACTGGACATCAATGGTGGTGGGAGGTGCAATATTCGGGCACGAATATTGTGGGTGCCAATGAAGTGCACATTCCGATCAATAAAAAATTGCGAGTCAAATTGCAATCCGCGGACGTGATTCATTGCTTCTGGGTACCGCGCCTTGCGCGGAAGATGGATGCGATTCCTGGACGTGAAAACTACATTTGGCTGGAGGCGGATGAAGAGGGCATTTATCAGGGACGTTGTGCCGAATTCTGCGGCCACCAACATGCTTGGATGAATTTCAAAGTCTACGCGCACACGGCCGAACGTTATCAAAAGTGGCAACAGGGTCATGAAGTGACCCCGCCCGCCCCAACGGAAACGCCAGCGGTAGCCGGCAAGACCTTGTTTTTGACGCTGACTTGCAATAAGTGCCACACGATCGCTGGCACCCCTGCCAAGGCGATGATCGGTCCTGATTTAACCCATCTCGCCTCGCGGAAGGAATTGGGAGGCGGTGTGCTAAAAAATACGCCAGAAAATTTGCGGAGCTGGTTAAAAGATCCGCAAACACACAAACCAGGTTGCAAAATGCCAAATTTCAAATTGACGGACGAACATCTCGATCAACTTGTCGCCTATCTGGAGACATGTAAGTGAGCTCGTCCCACCAGAACTCCGACGCTTCATCACCTGCTTCCAGCGGCCGCATGCTGTCATGGTTTAGCACGGTTGATCACAAGCGCATCGGTATTTTGTACATTTCGACGGCTTTGGTATTCCTCGGCGTGGGTGGATTCGAAGCCTTGTTGATGCGATTCCAATTAATCGTGCCCAAGAATGACTTCATATCGCCAGAGTTTTTCAACCAGCTCTTCACGATGCACGGCACCACGATGGTCTTTCTCGTGGGCATGCCGATGCTGGTCGGCTTTGCAAATTACTTTGTGCCCTTAATGATTGGCGCTCGGGATGTGGCCTTTCCGCGGCTCAACGCCATGAGCTACTGGTTGTTCCCAAGTGGCGGATTACTCTTGTACTACAGTTTTTTCACGGGACAGGCGCCGGATGCTGGCTGGTTCAGTTATGCACCCTTGTCGACGAAACCGTACAACTTAATGCAGGCACAGGACTACTGGATCATTGGGCTCGCCTGCCTTGGCGTCGGCTCGATCGCCACATCCATCAATATTTTGGTCACGGTACTTAATTGTCGAGCACCGGGCATGAGCGTGCAGCGAGTGCCGCTGTTTGTCTGGATGGCGATGATGACAGCCATCTTGACCATCCTCGCAATCCCGGCCTTGAATGCGGCTTTAGCCATGCTTTTGATCGATCGCTGGCTAGGGGCTGCGTTTTTCGAGCCCGCACGGGGCGGTTCCGCCGTTCTTTGGCAACATTATTTCTGGGTGTTTGGTCACCCAGAGGTCTACATCTTAATCCTGCCGGCATTTGGGATGATTTCGGAGGTCATTCCGGTTTTTTCCCGCAAACCGATTTATGGTTACGTGTTTGTTGCCGGATCGGCAGCCGTCATCGTGCTCCTCAGCTATACCGTGTGGGCGCATCACATGTTCGCGGTAGGACTCGGGATGGGAGCCGACATCTTTTTCGCTGTCGGGACCCTTCTGATCGCCCTTCCAACGGGCATTAAGATTTTCAATTGGACCGCCACCATGTGGGGAGGCTCCATCCAGTTGACAACCTCCATGATGTTTGCCGTCGCATTTTTGATCGAGTTCGTGATCGGCGGTTTAACAGGCGTGATGTTTGCTGCAGTTCCAATCGATTGGCAGCTCACCGACACCTACTTCGTCGTTGCTCACTTTCATTATGTGCTGATCGGCGGCACGGTTTTTGGTCTTTTTTCGGCAGGCTACTACTGGTTTCCCAAGATGACCGGCCGAATGTTGAATGAACGACTGGGGAAAATTCAATTCTGGCTCTGGGTTGTCGGCTTCAACGCCACCTTCATGGTGCAACATTTTCTCGGCGTCATGGGGATGCCAAGACGTGTCTATACCTACGCAGACAATTGGGGTTGGGCCCTGCTAAACGCGGTAGCGACGGTGGGCGCCGTACTGATGGCTTTCGGCACTCTCGTTCTGCTGTGGAACATCTTCATCAGCCTTCGCTCCGGTGCTGTCGCCGGCGACAATCCATGGGGCGGTTACACGCTCGAGTGGGGCACGACATCACCTCCTCCGCCAGAGAATTTCAGCTCGCTACCCGAGATCAAAAGTCGTCGCCCGGTCTGGGATAGGGACCACCCCGAGTTAGCTGATTGGAAATCGGCTCCCACCACCGAGGACAAGGGTTCGCGACCGAATTCCTACATTCTCTGCGCCGGATCGTTCGTGGCATCCGAAGTGGTATTTTTCATCCTGCTGCTAGTATCCTATGTGGTCTTTAATAGTCGTGAGCCTGACGGCCCGACGGCTGCGAGCTCCTTGAACGTGATGCGAACCGGCATCTTCACCTGTTTTTTGTTAGCCAGCAGCGTGACCTTTTGGTTGGCTGAACGAAACCTACGTGCCGATCGGCAGGCCGGCTTTCGCAAGTGGCTGCTGATCACGATCCTGTTGGGCGCCACCTTCATCCTTGGACAGGCCTGGGAATACACCGGGCTGATCATGAATGGAATTACTATCAATCGAAACCTGTTTGCATCAACGTTCTTCACCGTAACAGGCTTCCATGGTTTGCATGTTTTGGCTGGTCTCGTGGCTCTTTCCATCCTGCTAATTTTGGCAAGTCGTGCATACTTCACACCGAAGAATTCCTCGGTCGTTACCGCCGTTGGCGTCTATTGGCATTTTGTGGATGTCGTGTGGATCGCCGTCTTCAGCATCATCTACCTCGGATTCCTCCAACAATGACTCTGCTCAACGAAACGTTATGGAATTGGTCTTCACCTGTCTGGTTAACAGCCGGTGTTTTGAGCGCGCTTTACGTTTTATTTCTGATGCGGGATTTCTGGAGAACCTGTTGGTTTGCTTGCGGAACCATCGCCTTGGTGTTTGCCTTTATTTCTCCCTTGGGTGTCTTGGCTGACGGCTATCTGTTCAGTGCTCACATGCTGCAGCACTTGCTCCTTTTACTGATAGTCCCCTTATGCTGGACCCTGAGTCTTCCCGATACGAGTGAACTGCCGTGGCTCGACCAAAAACGTTTTGCCCCACTGTTCCGCATCCTCGCGATACCGACGGTGGGTTGGATCTCCGGCTTGGGAGTCATGTGGTTTTGGCACGTTCCATCGCTCTGTAGCGCCGCGACCGAATCCCCATTCATTGGCGTAATCCGCAGCACCATGTTTTTAGCCGCCGGCATGGCGTTCTGGTGGCCCGTCTACTCACCCGTTCGCCGAACACGATTGCCAGCCCCGGTGGGAATTGTCTACCTGTTTACCGCCTGTTTAGGCTGCACTTTACTCGGCATTTATATCACCTTTACGCCATTGAGCGTCTGTCCTGCTTTCGCGAACCCGATCGACCGCATTGGCATTCTGAACATGCTTTATGACAAAGGGTTTACTCCCTCCGTCGACCAACAATTAGCCGGTCTATTGATGTGGGTCCCACCGTGCAGCTTATACATCGCAGCGATACTCAGCTTGCTTCGGCGTTGGTATGCCGAAGCACCGAGTCTTTCCGAAGTCAGCCCGTCGACAAGGACCTCCCGACCATGAATCCGTCCGGCCCTACCAAGAAAGCGCCCCTTGCAGCTGAATCGACTGAATCGACTGAATCGGCTCCAGCGCCTTCCTATGCACCGGCAGGGATGGCGATGGGCATCATCATGCTGATGTGGGGCATCCTGACGCACTGGCTGATGTCTGCAGTGGGCGCGAGCGTAATGATTTGGTCACTCTACGCCTGGATTTATCAACTCAGCGAGGTTCGAGAAAATGAATGATTCAACGGTTCCCCCACCGTGTTCCGGCTCCGATGATGACCGGCGTTCCTTTTTCACCTGGCTCTCAGTTGGGTTATCGGCTTTTATCGGTATGGTCATCACGTTACCGGGCATCGGCTTTGTTTTAGCTCCCGTTTTTCGCCAACCGCCCCGTAAATGGCGATCGGTAGGCAAGGTGGCCGATTTCCCCTTAAACAAAACGATGCTCGTAAACTACGAAGATCCTTCGCCGGAGATTTGGGCAGGGGTGACTGCCAAAACGGGATCATGGGTGCGACGCATCGGCGAAAAACAGTTCATCACCTTTTCGATCAACTGTCGACATTTGGGCTGTCCCGTGCGTTGGGAGGAGGACGCGAACCTTTTCATGTGCCCTTGCCACGGGGGTGTTTATTACCCAGATGGCGAGGTGGCTGCCGGCCCTCCCCCTCAACCCTTGGACCGCTACGAATGGCGAATCCAAGGCGAGGAACTCCAGATTTTGACAGGCCCCATTCCATTGACGACTTTTGAGAAGTCCCTAACCTAACCGGTCTCTATGAAGAATCAGCTGATTAATCTTTGGCGATGGATCGACGACCGCTCGGGATTTTCCGACAATATCGTCCCCATTATGAAACATATCGTGCCCGTTGATGCACGATGGTATTACGTTTTTGGAAGTGCGACGCTGACGGCTTTCATGGTCCAAGTGCTGACTGGCATTTGCCTCGCCATGGTTTATGTTCCCGGTGGGGATGTCGCTTACGAAAGCCTGCAGTACATCACCCACGACGCTTTTTTTGGCAGTATATTGCGAGGCATGCACTATTACGGTGCTACCGCCATGGTAGTGCTTGCGGTCATCCACATGACGCAGGTTTATTTGCATGCTGCCTACAAATACCCGCGTGAGATGAATTGGATGAGCGGGGTGGTGGTGCTATTTGTTGTCCTCGTCATGGCATTCACAGGGCAACTTTTACGTTGGGACGCAAATGGCGTCTGGTCGGTTGCTGTGGCGGCAGAAATGGCTGGCCGCGCTCCGTTTATCGGCCCCACGATTGCGCATTTCATTCTCGGCGGCGAAACAGTGGGTGGCTCCACGCTAACTCGGTTCTATGCTATCCACGTTTTCATTTTGCCAGGCGTGATCATGTCGGGTGTCGCACTCCACCTCTTTCTCGTCTTACGACATGGCATTTCCGAAATGCCCAAAGCGACCGAACCCGTCGAACCAGAAACCTATCGTGAAGATTATGAAAAACGCCTGAAGAAAACCGGCGTGCCGTTCTGGCCCGACGCGGCCTGGCGTGACATGGTTTTTTCGGCGATCCTGGTTACTGTCATGCTGGGCTGTGCCATCATCATCGGCCCTCCCGCCTTAACGACGGCCCCCAATCCGAGCAACATTCAAGCCAACCCGATGCCGGACTGGTATTTCTGGTGGTACTTTGCTGTGCTCTCCATGTTGCCTCCGGAACTCGAAACTTGGATCATTCTCGGCCTCCCCGTGTTGGGCTTCTTACTGATGGTGGGAGTGCCGCTCGTATCGAATCGGGGTCAGCGAGTTCCGTCGAAACGACCCTGGGCAGTTGGGATTGTCATCTTCGGGGCAACCGCGTTGGTGGTCTTGACGATCTACGGTTATCGAAAGCCGTGGAGTCCCGATTTTGGCGTAAAGCCGCTGCCTCCGGCCATCGTGGCCTCGACCGATCCGAAAATCGAACAGGGCGCGCAACTCGTTTACAAGAAAGGCTGCCTTTACTGCCACGACATTGGCGGACAAGGCGGCCACCGAGGTCCGGAATTGACTTACATTGGCGACCGTTTGTCGCGACCTGATCTCATTATTCGCATCAACAATGGTGGGTACAACATGCCCTCTTTTGCTGCTTCCGTCACCGCCGATGAGTTGACGCTGATTGTAGACTTTCTGTTAACACGTACGGAACACCCGGTCACTGCCCCAGCGGACGGGAATTGATCCGCCCTAGCCCCAATCACAGCTCCCCCAACCCGCAACTGAGATGAAAATGCGATTTGTTCCTTTTGCTATTGCTGTCCTCTTCACCGCGATCTCTGCCGCACTGGGGGTTTTAATCCACCCCGTTTTTTTTGTCGGCTTATTGCTGTTCGTTCCGCTTACACTGATTGGCGTATGGGACGTTACTCAAGTCAAACACAGCATCACTCGGAACTACCCGATCGCAGCCCACTTTCGTTTCATCTTCGAAGGCATTCGGCCTGAGATCAGGCAATATTTTGTTGAGAGTGACATTGATGGTCGTCCCTTCAACCGGGACCAACGCTCACTGGTCTACGAGAGAGCCAAAAACATTGCTGGCATAAAACCGTTTGGCACCGAGTTAGATGTCTACAGCAACGAATACGATTGGCTCAATCACTCGATGGCGCCAGAACAAAAGAGTGAGGAATTTTTTCGAACTCATGTTGGCGGGCCCGACTGCAAACACCCCTATTCATGCTCGCTGCTCAATGTGTCGGCGATGAGCTTTGGTGCGATTAGCCCGAATGCGATCATGGCGCTGAACCAGGGGGCTAAAAAAGGCAACTTCTACCATTGCACCGGCGAGGGTGGATTGAGTCCGTATCACCTGCGTTACGGAGGTGACCTCGTTTGGCAAATTGGTACAGGTTATTTCGGCTGCCGCGACAACCAGGGCCGTTTCGACCCAGATCTTTTCGCTGACCAATCCCAGGAAGAAGCAGTGAAGATGATTGAAATCAAGATATCGCAAGGAGCCAAGCCTGGACACGGCGGGGTATTACCCGCGGCGAAGATCACGCCAGAGATTTCCAAAACTCGCAAGGTGCCGATGGGACAGGATTGCATCTCGCCACCGAGTCACAGCGTTTTCCGAACTCCCCGCGGCCTCTGCGAATACGTCGCCCAACTGCGTGAACTTTCCCATGGCAAACCGATCGGATTCAAGCTCTGCCTCGGACATCCGGCAGAGTTCCTTAGCGTCTGCAAAGCGATGATCGACACGGGAATCTTACCGGACTTCATCACAGTTGACGGCGGCGAAGGCGGAACCGGTGCGGCTCCGATCGAGTTCTCGGACAGTATGGGCGTACCGCTACGCGGTGGACTGATGTTCGTTCACAACGCTCTTGTCGGTACTCGGCTTCGTGATCAAATCAGGATTGCTGCCTCAGGCAAAGTCACCTCGGCGTTCGGCATTGCCCGCAACTTGGCCATAGGGGCCGATTGGTGTAACGCAGCCCGCGGCTTCATGATGGCGGTAGGCTGCATCCAAGCGCAAACCTGCCACACGAACATGTGTCCGGTCGGCGTCGCGACTCAGGATCCCAGCCGCGAACGAGCCTTGCATGTGCCCGACAAGAGCGAACGCACCTTCCACTTCCATCAACAAACCATGGAAACACTCTCGGAAATAGTTGCGGCTGCCGGTCTCAAACATGCCAATCAATTACGTCCTCATCATGTCTGCTTGCGAACCAGTCAAACGCAAAGCCTTTCGTACGACGAAGCATTCCACTTCCTCGAACCGGGCGCCCTCCTCGACGGCACCAGCGAACACCCTTTAATTGAACGTCATTGGCAGCTCGCGTCGGCGGATTCGTTCCAGCCTATCCACAATTAAAACAATCGCCACTTCATAACGCGAAAAGGATGGAAACATGACCGTTGATGTCATGAACTACACACCTCGGGGTGACAAGCAAAACTCTCCTTTCTTCGAAGAATACCGCCTCAAGATTTTCGAACGCCGACACAGTAGTGGACTGGATGAGTTACTCGGCAACATGCTTGGCATTGTCATCCAGGTGGAGAAAGCGGATGCAATCTCCTATCTCCAAGAGCTGTATTTAATGGGTCCGTATCGGTTGCAGGCTTGCTTAACAAACTCGACTCACAACATTTACGTGATGCAATCGCAGCCCGAATATCCACGGATTTTTGTACTTGAGCCTTTGTCCAGCGAATACACCGATGAACTCACTCTGTTCAATCGCCTCTATCCGTTATCGAGTAAGAAGCCAAATGCGCGTTATGTGGGGGAAATTTTCCACACCAAAGATCGAAAAGCGTCGCAACAGATTCTCGAATCCCACAACATCCGCTTCAACTATCACCACGAAACCAAAAACCCCTTTCTCACCGATGCTCAAATCAGTTTCACCTTCCCGTCTGATTTCACCTTCAACCGCGTCGGCTATTGCCAGCTCGAGATCGACGACTTTGAGGGAATGCAGTTAGGCCACCGTTTTGAACTAACCTCGGAGGAACTTTCGAAACTAGCCGCCGCGGAAGCTTTTTCACAAGAAACGAAGCTCAACGAATTGGTGATTGGCGTCGACCATTTAGCCACTCGCATTCTTTCCGGCGAACGTGAAGACGCAATTCTCGAATTCCTCACAATGTCCAATTATTACTTCTGGGGCGCCTACAACATTTCAGAGATGAATTCATCGACCAATGTGAACCGCAATGGCAACGTCGAAGACGATAAACGCTCTCCAGCAAAAGTATTCACGGCCAACAACACGCCATCTTTTGTCAATTCGTTTGAAAATCTGCCGATGCCAACCGAAGACTTTGTACGAAATTTCGGTCGACGAATGCATCACATGGCTTATGAAGTTCTCGATGGCGACCATTCTGCTGGTGAAAAAAATGTTGACTACGTGGTCCATACCCTGATGACAAAAGCCATTCCGTTCTTGGCTCACGTCGTCGGCGAGTGCCATGACGACCCCAACCTCAAGCAGATTTTTTCGAAGCATTCCCAGTATTCGATTCTCATCACCGAATACGTTGAGCGATGCCACGGCTATGATGGATTTTTCACCAAAACAAACGTCGCGGCCTTGACCGCGGCGGCCGGAAACGATGAACGTTACGAACACGGCCAAGTCTTCGATTAGAGCACACGGAAACATCCTGCGCAACGTTCCAACGAATTGAATCCGATTCCCCACGGAGGCAACTGTGAGCCCCAATCACCCAAACGACACGAATACTGAATTGACGGGTGCTGCGCTGATCGACAACCCACTCCACAACAAGGGAACCGCCTTCAGTGAACAGGAGCGCCGGCAATTCCGATTGATGGGACTCTTGCCGCCTCATATCGAGAACTTGGATGCGCAGGTCGCCAGGAGTTACGAAGCATTCAGCGACCAGGAAAACGCGCTGGAAAAACATGTTTTCCTGCGAAATCTCCAGGACGAAAACGAAACGCTTTTTTATCGGCTTCTGCTCGATCACGTCGAAGAAATGATGCCGATTGTCTACACGCCGACAGTCGGCCTTGCCTGCCAGAGATTCAGCCACATCTACCGCCGGCCCCGAGGCTTGTTCATCGCCTATCCGAATCGTGATTCGCTCGACGAAATTCTTCAGAACATCCAACGGGACATCAGCGTCATCGTGGTTACCGATGGCGAGCGAATCCTTGGACTGGGCGACCAGGGTGCTGGTGGCATGGGAATTCCAATTGGAAAGCTTTCCTTATACACGCTGTGCGGTGGGATCCATCCAGCGCAAACGCTCCCGATCACCTTGGACCTGGGGACCAACAACCAGGAAAGAATCGACGACCCTCGCTACGTCGGTTGGCGACATGAGCGCATCAAGGGCAAGGAATACGATGAGTTCATTGACCAATTTGTCTGCGCCATCCGGCGACGATTCCCCAATGTGTTACTCCAATGGGAAGATTTTGCTTCCGTCGACGCGGCTCCCATTCTGGATCGCTATCGAGATCAACTTTGCACCTTCAATGACGACATCCAAGGAACGGCGGCGGTTACCACGGGAACAATCCTGGCAGCCGTAGCAGCCGCGGGTGGAGAATTGACCGATCAACGTTTCGTGATGCTAGGCGCCGGCTCTGCCGGCTTCGGTATTTCGAGCCAGCTAATCCGGACCTTACAGCACTCGGGTATGAGTGAAGCTGACGCTCGCAAGCTATTCTTTGTACTCGACCGCAACGGCTTACTGCACGAGTCTCGCACCGACATGGATGACCTGCATCAACAACTTGCTCAACCGCAAAGCAACCTCAAAGATTGGAACTGCGATACGAGCGGCTCAATCTCCTTTTCTGCGGTTGTGGAGAATGCCAAACCCACGGTATTGGTGGGGGCCACGGGGCAACAAGGTGCCTTTAACGAATCAGTCATTCGAGAGATGGCGAAACACACCAAGCATCCGATCATCTTCCCGTTATCGAACCCAACCTCGCGAGCGGAAGCGACGCCCAGTCAACTTTTAGAATGGACCGATGGGCAAGCTGTCATTGCGACCGGCAGCCCCTTCGCCCCAGTGGTCTACAAGGGTGTCACCCATACGATTGCGCAATGTAACAACAGCTATATTTTCCCTGCGATGGGCCTGGGCATCATCGCTTCTCAAGCGAACCGGGTCACCGACAAAATGTTCATGGTGGCGGCGATTGCGTTGAAAGAAACATCACCGGCACTTACGGACCCCACCGCGTCACTCCTGCCGTCGCTGAGCGACGTTCGCAGTGTCATGCGAAAGATTGGCCGAACCGTCGCTCAACAAGCGATCGACGATGGAGTCGCCCCCAAAGTCACGACAGAGGAACTCGAAGCAAAGATCGACCAAACGATGTGGGTCCCCGAATACACCGCATCAACTGTCGGCAATCCAAGCTCGCCTCATGCGTGAGGCGACCACGACCGACGCATCATCAAACAGCCAGGATTTCGGCGCACTCGCCCTCAGATTTAGGCATCGTTTGGCCGAGTAATACAATCGCACAAGCCGCCGGTCGACGCGTTCAGCAACTGCTCTGCCACGCTCCCCCCGAGGCGGCTTCGCTGATGCAATCGTCACTGGAATAGCTGCCGACACTACGTGCAGCTGAGAATTCATCGGATTTGTTCCCCGCTGAATGAACCCCTTCAATCGGACGCCGGTGAACAGCTAACCATTCACTCATGGGGCATGCTTGGCAGCAACTTCGCCGCCATCTGCTCGAACCGATGACGATGAATTTCCCCGGCGCTGTTGCGAGGTAACTCAGACATCAATAGGTAAGGCACCAGGGTTTTTCCAACAGCAAGATGCTGACTGACAAACTCACGCAACTCCGCTTCCGTGGGTGGATTTGACGCGTCGATGGATACCACACAAGCAACCGGTACTTGGCCATCCAATCCATCAGCGCCGCCCACAACAACGGAAGCATGAACTTTCGGAAAGCGACCGGGAACGTTCTCAATTTCCGCAGGAGCCATCAGAATGCCAACGAGCGAGATCACTCGTGCGCAGCCAACCGGCTTGAAATGCCGCTTCCGTGACCGTCTGATTTCGCCAATACCCGCTCGCCGCGAAAGGTGAGTGCACGCCAACTTCACCGATCGTTTCTACGGCAACATCCGCCTCAAGTTCGTCGACCACCCGCAATTGAGTCGCTGGAACGGGCAAACCAATCGAACCCCATTTCCGTTACCCATGCACAGGATTGGCTGCATAGTATCCGCCAATTTCTGTCATCCCGCAGGCTTCTAATACTTCCCAACCTGAGAGATCTCGAAAACGTTGGTCCAGACCTGCAGGAATGCTGTCGCCCGACCCCACACTCGTTCGCAAACTCGGCAGCTTGGTTGGATTCTTCTCTAAGTACTCGACAAAATCCAATAAGTCACGGCCACCATTGCGTATTCCGTAACTTGATACTTTCGAATCAAAGCCACGGCATCTGCAACGATTGGCTTCATCGTCAATGTGACTTCTCCACCAGCCAACAAAGTCGGCACCACCTGTGTTTCCAACCCACCCGCGTGGCTGGTCGGCTTCCCCACAAGAACACGAGACTCATGGGAAAGGTCAAAGATTTGGCCTGAGATATGGATGCCGCGGTAGGCATGCGAATGCACCGCCCCTTTCGGTTTCCCTGTACCGCTTAAGGTGTAAAGGATCAGAGCAGGATCATGCGGCCCCACGGGGACGGGAACAAATGATGGTTCGCTTGCGAGCAGACGATCAAACGTCCTGTCCGTGGAATCGACAGGTGCACGATCTCTCACCGCAACAAGAGGTATCGGACCAACCATCGTCATCAAGTATGAGACGATTGGGGCGTGATCAACGTGATACACCAGGAGGCTCGCTGTGTGTCTTGCACCACATGGCAAGCCGCTTTTACGAAATACCGATCGTTGAGGAGAACCGCGATGGCTTCGATACGATAACAAGCCAAAGTGGTTAAAACTGCCTCCAAGCAGTTTGGCATGAACCACACGACGCGATCGCCCTTCTTCACAGCTTGTTCTCTTAACCCCGCAGCAAGCCGCCGCATCTTCCGGTCAAGTTCACCGAAACTCAGCTCCTACTCTTTGACGCGAAGCGCAATCTGACAAGAATCTGCTGACACCCCGTTGTCCAGCAAGCCCTGCAACTTAGCAAATCCACTCATTCCTACCCCTGAACTCAACAACGATCAGTTTCGGGTCGGGTGGCGAGACCTTGGGTTTCTTGCCAAATGATTGGATCCACACTGATTGCAGCCCTTCCCGAGCTGAAAACTGACCCGACAAAAACTTTGGCCGCTTCATGCCGCAGATCACCACGTGATGATAGCAAAGGCGTCCAATTGGCGCATTCTTGGCGCGACCCAGAGTCCGTTTTCTGACGCCAACCGACATTTTTTTTCGCAGCAATTCGTAGGGGATGGGAATCCGTCACCGTCAAGGGAGTTGCCAGCGACCACGAAGGCGGACATGATGTGGGCAGACTTGGTCCTAGGAGAAAACCAGATATGGCCGTAAGTTCCCAACCAACTCCCCGTGTTGTGGTCATCGGAGGCGGATTTGGCGGTATCAACGTGGCGAAACGATTGAAACACGCGCCGGTGTCGGTCGTGCTCATCGATCGCCGCAATTACCATCTATTCCAGCCGCTACTCTATCAGGTGGCAACAGCGGAACTAGAACCTGCCAGTATTGCCGCACCGATCCGCCAAATTCTATCGAAGCAGTCGAATGTGGATGTGGCGTTGGGCGAAATCACCGGGGTGAACTTAGAAGACAAAGTAGTACTCTTCGATGGTGGTGAATGCAAATACGACTATTTAGTGATCGCCACTGGAATGCAACAGTCCTACTTTGGACATGATGAATATCGCACGGCTGCTCCCGGGCTAAAATCGATTGACGACGCGCTCGAAATCCGTCGGCGCGTGCTACTGGCGTTCGAAGAGGCAGAATGGGAGGCCGATGAGCAGGCTAGAAAAGCGAAGCTGACCTTCGTTGTTGTCGGTGGTGGGCCCACCGGGGTCGAGTTGGCTGGCGCGATCATGGACGTGGCTGCCGAAACCCTGCGGAAGGAGTTTCGCCAAATCAAGCCCAAAACAGCGCGTGTGATCATCGTGGATGGTGGCAAGCGATTAGTCGCGGCAATGCCCGAAGACTTAGGCCAGCGAGCCCAACAGGTCCTGGAACGAATGGGCATCGAGATTCGATTGGAAAGCCGAGTCACCAACGTTGACTCGAAAGGGGTCGTTCTTGGCGATGAGCGAATTGAAGCAGAAAACGTCTTCTGGGCAGCAGGCGTTCAGGGCCAAGCCTTCGCGAAGACGCTTGGTGTAGAACTCGATCGCGCCGGACGCATTGTAGTTGGATCTGACCTATCGATTCCCGATCACCCCGAGGTATTTGTCGTGGGGGACGCGTCGTTGGCTCCCGATGCAAAAACGGGAAATCCTGTACCAGGTCTCGCACAAGGCGCGATCCAAGGCGGTCGTTTTGTTGCGAAGATCATTCGCAACGAGGTGTCGAGTTCAGCTAGCCCCACACGACCCGCCTTTCGCTATTTCAACAAAGGCTCCATGGCGATGATCGGCCGTGGTAACGCCGTTGCGGCGATCGGCAAACATCATTTCAGCGGTTTTTTCGGATGGCTCGCATGGCTGCTCGTACATGTCATGTTCCTGATCGGGTTCGGTAACAAGTTGCTCGTGATGACCGAATGGTTTTGGAACTTTGTCTTAGGCACGCGACGCGCATGGCTGATTACGGCGGACCCGCCGGTTGAAATCAAAAAACTGCGAAGGCCAACCATCAAATTTGATTCCCCCAAAAAGCGTGACGCGAAGCCGTAGGGCACGATGGATTAGGTCTTACTAATCGGTCCAACCCGCGTCGTTGCCCTTCTAGACGTAAAGCTTTTGAACATGGGCGCGTGGATCTAATCGCCCGATGCGGGCCCTCAACCTTCTCCCGACCGGAGTTCAGGGCTTTCAAAAAAGAGGCCCTTGGGGAAAAGCTAGTTTTCCGCTAAGCTGTGTGGGTGATTGGATCCATTCCGGCCAGTTTCAGATTCCCACCTCGCTGGGCAAACACTCTGCCCTTCGACCCCTGAACAGCACCTGACGCGTTCGATCATGCTATGCAAGCGGCTATCGCAGCACCACGCTGCAGAGCTAGCGCTCCTGTCACCGACAATAGCCCGAAGCTTGCACCTTTGTTCGTCCGCTATCTACAAATCAGGTAATCGCTCACTTGTGCAGCCGAAAAAGCCGGATGGTATGTCCGACTTCTTTCGTTTGTCGGCGCCCGGCTTGCGGCAGGCGTTGTTTCGAGACGTTTTCCAAAACGCTACGGATTTATAGGCTTTATGACGCAATCTCAAATTGATAGCACGTCCAAGGAATTAGGTGACAAAGCCTCTGCGCCGCTTGAGTCGCTTCCTTCCTCTGATCCGACATCCCCCCCTCTCGGAGAAACAGACTCGGCTCCGGTGACTGAGCCAGTTGGGCCTACTCCGGCTCAAGAGTCGCTTGAAGCTTCCAGCGACCAACAGGACGAGAAGCAGCCAGCCGCTGAAAAATCTGCTTCACAGGCTAAAGAAGCTGCCGCATCCGTTCCCAATCTCGAAGCGACCACCGAGGAGGTTTCGGCAGAGCCCGCTTCAGCGCTGGAGAACGGATTTCGCAAGCTGGGCCTTCGTGACGATTTGGTTGCCGCGGTGGAAAAGTCAGGATACACCACCCCAACCCCCATTCAGTCACGGACGATTCCGCACCTGCTCAAGGGGCGCGACGTGCTTGGCCAAGCCCAGACGGGCACCGGAAAAACGGCTGCGTTCGCTTTACCGATGCTACAACGAATCACGGTGTCGAAACGGAAACCTCAGGTGCTTGTCCTAGCGCCCACTCGAGAACTCGCAATCCAGGTTGCCGAAGCTTTCGAAAAATACGCCGGTCAGATGAAAGGACTGCGGGTAGTCCCCATCTATGGTGGGCAAGACTATCAAATCCAATTTGGGCAACTCCGGCGGGGAGTCCACGTCATTGTCGGCACACCTGGTCGCGTCATGGACCACATGCGTCGCGGTTCACTTGATCTCAGCGAATTACAATGCCTGATTCTCGACGAAGCCGATGAAATGCTTCGCATGGGATTTGCCGATGACGTGGAATGGGTGCTGACTCAAACGCCCGACCATCGACAAATGGCACTCTTTTCAGCGACCATGCCCAAACAAATTCGTCAAATCGCTCAACATCATTTGAAATCGCCTGCGGAAATCACGATTGCCCAACGGACCACGACCGCCGACACCATCAACCAGCGGTACATTGTCGCCTCCCCCCACGTGAAGCGACCGGCATTGGTGCGCATCCTCGAAGCAGAAGCAACCGACGGGGTACTCGTCTTCGTTAAGACGCGCAGCACCACCGAGCCGCTCGCCGACTATCTTGCAGCCGCGGGCTTCCGGACAGCTGCATTAAATGGCGACATCGCCCAAAAACAGCGTGAGCGAATTGTCGACGGACTTCGTGGCGGACGTACGGATATTATTGTGGCGACGGATGTTGCTGCCCGCGGATTGGACGTGCAACGGATCAGCCACGTCATTAACTATGATTTGCCCCATGATAGCGAAGCCTACGTTCATCGGATCGGACGAACAGGCCGAGCTGGACGCAGCGGCGAAGCCATCTTGTTCGTTCACCCGCGAGAACGTCGTTTCCTCAAACGGCTCGAACAAACAACCCGCCAACCGATCGAACCGATGGAGTTACCATCCAATCGAGCCGTGAACAAACAACGAGTCGCACGTTTTCACGAGCGCATCACCAAAGCGATTGGAAATGCGGAACTCGAGACGTTTCAGGCCATTATTGAGCACTACCAACGTGACAACGATGTGCCGCTTGAGTTGATCGCAGCGTCACTAGCCTTTCTCGCCAATGGAGAAACGTCGCTCCTACTTAAAAATGACCTTAAACCAGAACTGCTTGCCGCCGAGTCCCGCCGCGACAAAGGTGGAAAACGATTTCCCAAAAACGGCTCTTCCCACGACCGACGGGGTCCCCGACGTGACGCTGAGGAGATGAACACCTATCGAATCGACGTGGGTCGCAACCATCAAGTCAATCCAGGAAACATTGTCGGCGCTATCGCCAACGAAGCCGGCATCGGTAGTGAATCGATTGGAAAGATTAAGATCTACGACCAGTACAGCACCGTTGATCTCCCCCGCGACGTGTCCAGCAAAACACTCAGCATGTTGCAATCCGTCATGGTTTCAGGCCGTAAACTACGAATTGCTCGCTTTGACTCCAGCGAAGCGCCTCCCACTCGTTTCCACGGTGGAGAAAAATCGCACTATCGATCGAAGCCGAAAAGCCCCAAGTTCAAAAACGCCAAGTCAAAGGCAAAAAAACGCAAGCGGTCGCCCTCCAACTAGACAATGGCCCGGTTAATTCGGGAGGCAGCGTGTTGGCAAAGTCGGGGATTTGGATTGCAGCAGCAACTGTTTTTCCTCATCAGACGGCAACACCTCGCCGCGCCATTCCTGCAACGGATCCGCGGTGAGTTAGATCACCGCTTGACGTATTGAGCGGCTAATCTGACACTCTACGATGTTTCCCGTTACCGAATTGGCGATCCGAGAAATCATTTCCCGGTGTTCCAGACTGTTATGACGACTCGATTGCCGCAGCTGAACCCATCTTCGGACATCTCGATTGCGGTCGTTTCCTCGCTTAACTTGCCCCTCAAATGATCAACTAAACCGGCCTTCCAGAGTGGCACGTGGGCTAGTCCCACCCATCTAAACAGGCTAGACTGCTTGCTCACCGGTGTTTTGTTGATCCAGTAATCAACAGGCGCTGAACCGTCCCTCACCTTGCTCCGCATGCGGATAAGCGTAGCTTTGCGGGACGAAACGCAACGACTTTTAAGGGTTTGAAGGAGTTAGGAATGCCTCAAGGCGTAATCAAAAAGCTCGTATCGGACAAAGGTTTCGGATTCATCGCGGGCGACAACGGTGAATACTTCTTTCACCACTCGGCTGTCGAAGGTGAAGGCTTTGAATCTCTTCGCGAAGGCCAAGCGGTTGAGTATCAGGAAGGCATGGGACCGAAGGGCCCTCGAGCTGAGAACGTCACCGCGATCTAAAACGGTCGCGACCTTGTGATGTGGTCAATAAAGATCGGATGAATCGGTTTCGATTGGAGTCAGTCGGAATCACTTCTGACCTTAAGTCGCTACGAATCCAATTAAGACTCCGGGATGTACGAAAGCATCTTGGAGTGGGATTCCAGCGCCGGCTTCTCGCGCCTATCTTCGGCCTTTTCTGCCGTCGCCCGACAAGACAATCAGTACTGCTCTGATCGCTCGGATCCATTATCCTCTGAGACACCCTAGAGCAACTGCCCCCCAGCTCCATGACGCGCGAGGACAACTCGATGAAGCGTGCGAAAATGCTTGAACGATTGAGCTCCGAATCGTTTGACATCATCGTGATTGGTGGCGGAGCCACCGGATTAGGCGTCGCGGTTGACGCGGCCAGCCGCGGTTACACCGTGGCGTTGCTGGAGGCCCATGACTTTGCCAAGGCGACGTCCAGCCGCAGTACAAAGTTGGTTCACGGTGGCGTCCGCTACCTTGAGCAGCTGAATTTCTCACTGGTTGTTGAAGCGTTGCGAGAACGCGGAATCATGTATCGCAACGCCCCCCACTTGGTCAGCAATCTTGCGTTTATTGTCCCTCGTTACCATTGGTGGGAGGGGCCATTTTATGGGATCGGCTTGAAGCTCTATGACACCCTCGCCGGGAAGTTGAATATCGAGAACAGTCGTTTTCTTGATCGCGAAGAAACCATTCAACTCATCCCGAATGTCCAACAGGAAGATTTGATTGGCGGCATCAAGTATCACGACGGTCAATTTGACGACGCTCGCATGGCGATCACCCTCGCCCGCACAGCCGCCGACCACGGCGCCGCAATTGCCAACTATCTCCGCGTGACCGGCTTCATAAAAGAACAAGGACGCTTGACCGGCGTTCATGTCCAGGATGAACTCGGTAGCTCTGAATTCGATCTGCGCGGTAAAGTCATAATTAATGCGACTGGTATTTTCTCGGATCAGATTCGCCAACTGGATGATCCGCAAGCCAATGAAATGATCGAGCCCGCTCAAGGCGTCCATTTGGTACTTGATCGATCGTTTCAACCTGGTGACAACGCAATCATGGTCCCCCACACGGACGACGGACGAGTTCTGTTTGTGATTCCGTGGCACGAGCGAGTAATTGTGGGCACAACCGATACCCCAATGAAAAAAGCGGAATTGGAACCTCGTGCGCTTCCAGACGAGCTCGAGTTTATCTTGCGCAATGCAGCTCGGTACATGGAACGAGATCCTGGGCTCGAAGATATCCTGAGCGTTTTTGCCGGCCAGCGTCCGCTCGTGCATCCGGGTGGAAGATCCGGAAATAGCAAGTCGGTATCGCGTAACCATGAGGTCTATGTAAGCGAGAGCGGTTTAGTCACCATTTCCGGCGGCAAATGGACGACCTATCGAAAAATGGCCGAGGACACGCTAACCCATGCAATCAAGGTCGGCCAACTGACTCCTCAACCGTGCGTCACAGAAGACCTGCATCTTCACGGCTATCTTTCGCGGGAGGAGTTGCCATCCCAAGACCATCTTCATGTGTACGGCAGGGAAGCGTCCGAAGTGGTGGCTCTGGCGAATAGCGTCCCCGCGTTGAAGGAGCCCATTCACCCGCGGTTGCCCTATTCGGGTGCGGAGATCGTTTGGGCTGTTCGGCATGAAATGGCCTGTCAGCTCGAAGATGTGTTAGCAAGAAGGACTCGTTCGCTGCTGCTAGATGCTCAGGCTTCGGCCGAAGCGGCTGAAAGGTCGGCCGCTCTGATGGCAGCCGAACTAGGATACGACCAACAATGGATTGATTCGGAAGTCACGAATTACCGCGAGCTAACTCGAGGCTACCTGCCCTCGGCCGTCCACTGACCCCTCAGGAGATCACCAAGCTTCCCCGAGTTCAATCCAGCACAAAACGAGTGTTTTCGGTATAATTTGGAGGGGCGGCGTAGGTCATCCACAAGCTTCCCCCTTTTCCCGGCCTCATTTCCATCAGAACCAAGAATGGCGCATGCAGGACTTCATCCATTTTTTCGAGACGATGTCCAGTGTGTATCGTTCGGGTGCACTCGTTATCGGCCTTGTCCTGTTTTGGGTTGTCGAAGGCGCGGTGCCCCTGTTCAACGCCGGCTATCCTCGCCTTCATCATGCGGCTTTGAATATTTTCTTAACGCTAATGCAGCTTGTGCTTGCCTTCGCCTTTGGCATTTTCGTTTTACAAGCCGCCAGTTATACAAGCGAGCATCACTTCGGATTACTTTATCTTGTCAATCTACCACTCTGGCTGCATGCTCTGCTGGGAATTTTGCTGCTGGATTTCTGCGGTGGATATTCGATTCATCGGCTGGAACATCATTTTTCTCTTTTATGGCGTTTTCATATCATTCATCACACGGATAAACATGTCGACGTCACGACAGGCCTTCGCCATCACCCGGCTGAGACAATCTTCCGGCTATCATCTCAACTGTTCGCGGTTTGGGTGGGCGGAATTCCCATCGGCGTCATATTCCTCTACCAGATGGCATCCGTCTTCTTCACTCAATGGACGCACGCTAACCTGCGATCCAATCGAAGACTTGACCATCTTCTCTCCTATTTGTTTGTGACCCCCAATATGCACAAAGTGCATCATCATCACGAAAAACCACTGACCGACATGAACTATGGCAACGTGTTTTCAATTTGGGATCGCCTGTTCGGAACGTTTGCAGAGGTCGATCCGGCAACACTTCATTACGGAATCGACAGTCTCCCCGACGCGGCCGACCACGACAAGTTGTCACGCTTGCTCCTCATGCCATTTCGTCGACGAAACAAGCCAAAGCCCACCGACCTCTAACGCTCAACTCGTACGCTCGATCCGATCTGCATCTTAATACCACTCATCGGAATGTCAGCCGAGACTGGCGAGATTCTCACAAGTCGCCCGTGCCTTACAAACCGCCTATTCCTCGCCAGGAACCAGCCTCCGACGTCGATCAGAGCGGCCTGATGCTTCTATCCCACCTGAGCTCCTGAAAAGTGATATCTGCCTACGAGCCAACAGATGTTATCTTTGCGAAGAATGTCATTGCTATCGCATTAGCCAAACGATTCAGGAGATCCCAATATGCGTTTATTCTTAGTAGCTGTATTTGCGCTGACCCCCTGTTTGATCCTTACCGCGAATGCGGATGAGACTCAAATTCACTCGATGGAAGAGCTGCTGCAAATTGCCAGTCGGCGCGAGCAGGAAATTCGAAAAACAGTCCAAGATTACACCTGCTTGATTGTCAAACGCGAACGCATCGATGGCAAACTACAAGAGACTCGTTTTATTGAAGCGAGGGTCCGCCCTGAATCGGATCGAAACGGCCACACATCTCCCCTTGCTGTTCGACTGACCTTTCGAGCCCCCAAACAAATAGTGGGACGCACCGTTCTTTTTGTCGAGGGGGAAAACGACGGCAAAATGATCGTCAAACGAGGAGGACGACGGCTAAGCAATGTCACGGTCAAAGTCGATCCCGACAGTGAAATCGCCAGAAACGAAACTTTAATGCAGATCACTCATCTTGGCTTCGATGGTATGGTCGGGGAACTCGTTTCACAAATCCGCAAGGATATCGCCGCCGACCCGTCCGGCAACAACACCATCCTCAACCTTAAACGGGAAGCCACCATCAACAAGCGTCCCTGTACGGCGATCGAAATCGTGCATCCCCAACGAGAAAAAGGGCTGCTTTACCACAAGGCGCAATTCTTCATTGACAACGAATTCCACTTGCCCGTGCGTGTTGCCGCTTACGATTGGCCCAAGTCAGATGAAGCCAAACCCAAACTGATGGCCGAATTCACCTACACGAAGGTGAAAATCAATGTCGGACTCAGCGACGCTGAGTTCGACCCTGAAGTCTTGAAGACCGCCTCGCGCAAATAGCAGCCGCGAGCTGAGATACGACCCAAGTACATGGTAGGTCGTATCCGCAGCAAGCTTGCGACAGCGCACTGAAAGAACAACATCTCTTCAAGCTGTAGCCTTCGCGTTCAAAAACAACCATCCGTTTTTTGACTCTACCTTGCTGTATTTTTTCCAATGAGCAGCTACCAACAAACGTGCCACGGTGCGAGTCGGCCGCCGACCGGAGGCAATGGCCCCACATTCCACCAATCGACCTTTCCGAGAATGGCAGAGCCTTTCGCAAAGTCGGGCCGCTTTTTACGAGGATCCTGAAACGCGATCCCAGTCACCCTTTCGTTTCGATTCAAGGCCGATGACCGCCGCAAACTCCTCCGACGTTAATATGTTTGACGACCTCGACTTAGCCACCATCCCATACCGATTAACCGGTCTACACGACCGCTTGGCCTGCTACCCATCACGTGAAAACTAAGCTAGGTTGATGAGCTTTCAAAACGAGTCTCGCAGGGAATCATCATGGCCGCTCACGAGGAAGATTATCAACGCGTCGTCTCGGGGGACACACCCACCCGGTTCATCGACGGAACGATGATCGAGATCATTCGAGACCACGATCTGGATCGTCGACCGGCCCACGTTCTATTTGACTTCGATGGCACACTCAGCTTAGTCCGCGAGGGCTGGCCCGAGGTCATGGTGCCGATGATGGTGGAGGCCCTACGCGAAACAGAGACAGACGAGTCCGATGAACAGCTCCAAACCATTGCCAACACGTTTGTGATGGAATTAAACGGCAAGCAAACTATTTATCAAATGATTCGCCTCGTGTCGGAAATCGAAAAACGCGGCGGCCGCCCCCATGAACCAACTCACTACAAACGCAAATATCATGATCTCCTCATGCTGCGTATTGAAGCCAGACGCGAACAACTTCGCTCCGGTGAATTGAATCCGACCCATTTTCTTGTTCCAGGCACAATCAACCTCCTCAATCGATTACGGGACCTGGGAGCTCATCTTTATTTGGCCAGCGGAACCGACGAGGAATATGTGAAAGAAGAAGTCGATTTACTTGGTCTCACTGAATATTTCGGTGAGCATGTCCATGGGGCAGTCGACGACTACAAATCATTCTCGAAGGCTCAGGTCATAGAGCGAATTTTAAGCAGCAATGCGATTGACGGCGAAGACCTTCTCGGTTTTGGCGACGGTTACGTAGAAATTCAAAACATTAAGTCGGTTGGCGGAACCGCCGTGGGCGTGGCCAGCGACGAGAGCGGTCGAAGTGGCAAACCGGATAGATGGAAACGCGATCGCCTGATCGGCGTCGGCGCAGACATTGTCGTTCCCGACTTCCAAGAATCCGACCCATTACTGTCCTACCTCCGATATTGACTCGCAAATGAGCCCCCATGAGCTATCAACAATTCGATCGCTTCGCGATCAAGATGGAGCCTCTGTCTTCTCGCCCCAACAAAAAATTTATCGAACAAGATCACATCGCTCCAACTGCAGAACCCAGTCCTCTGACTGCGTTTCGCCAGGAGATGATCCACGAACTGGCCGAACGTATTCAATCGGCGAGAAAAAATGATCGGCCGGTGATGATCACCTTCGGTGCTCATGCGATCAAGAATGGATTGGGGCCCGTGCTACTTGGGCTCATCGAAAATAATTGGGTCACCCATTTAGCAACGAACGGTGCCGGCATCATTCACGATTGGGAGTTTGCATTTCAAGGCAAGAGCTGTGAAGATGTCTGCCAGATGGTTGAGGAGGGTCGTTTTGGGAATTGGGAGGAAACGGGATTCAACATCAATCTCGCACTCAACATCGGAGCCTATGAAGGACGTGGATACGGCGAATCCGTAGGCGCATTAATCGACAACGAGGCCTTCACGATTCCCGATCAAGAGGAACTCTGCCGCACCATTCAAGAACTCATCGTCGACCAGGCCGATCGAGCTGCGGCGGCCGCCGACCTGCTTCATGTCATTCGCCAATTTCAACTCCCTGCCGGCCAAAAGGTGGTCCCACACCCTTGGAAGCAATTCAGCATCCAAGCGGGCGCTTTCCGGCTGGGCGTTCCACTAACCGGTCACCCGATGATTGGGCACGACATTATTTACAACCATCCGATGAACCACTGCGCTAGCTTAGCCCGAACTGCCGAACGTGACTTTCTCTGCTTTGCGGAATCTGTGAGCCGGCTTGAAGGCGGCGTCTATATCTCGATTGGCTCGGCCGTCATGAGTCCAATGGTTTTTGAAAAGTCACTTTCCATTTCTCAAAACCTTGCAATTCAAAAGCAAAAACACATCGATCACCATTTCATTTTCATTAACGACCTCGCAGAATCGACTTGGGATTGGTCTCAGGGAGAACCCCCCGAGGACAATCCAGCATACTATTTGCGATACAACAAATCGTTTAGTCGAATGGGCGGGGAAATGCGTTACCTCCAAGCTGACAACCGCGATTTCTTGCTTTCGCTAACTCATCAACTGTCTCGGAGCATTGACTCGTGAAATCCGTGCAGCTATCCCCCACTCGACTTCAAGAGCTGATCGAACATTTCCCGCAAAGTCGCATTGCCGTCTTGGGGGACTTCTTTCTGGATAAGTATCTGGATGTTTCTCCTCAACTCGAGGAGCTTAGTGTTGAAACGGGGAAGCCCGCATACCAAGTCATCAACGTCCGTTGCAGTCCGGGTGCAGCCGGCACCGTGGTATGTAATCTCACCACTCTTAACGCAGGCCAAATTCACGCAATTGGCTTTCGCGGAGACGACGGCGAAGGCTACGATCTTGCGAAAGAGCTGAATCATCTCAATTGCCGCACCGAGCATTTACACGTCGTCTCGGAAGCCCACACGCCAACCTATTTGAAACCGAGAGACGAAAACGCCACCACGCTCGCCGGCGAACACTCCCGTTATGACACCAAAAATCGGCAGGCCACTGCTGCCCGAGTGGAAGATTCTGTGCTCCAGTCCTTGGACGACTTGCTACCCCATCTTGATGCGGTGATTGTGCTGGATCAAGTCGAGCAAGCCAACTGCGGAATTATCACTGAAAAAGTCAGACAGGAACTGTCAAAGAAGGCCCAACAATGGCCAAACGTCATCTTCTGGGCCGATAGTCGCCGCCGAATTCGCGATTTTCCTCACTTGACCATCAAGCCCAATGAATTTGAAACCATCGGACTTGATAACCCGCTGCCCGAGGACGAGGTGTCGCTTGGTGCTCTCCGGAAAGCATCCCAACAATTGCGTCAGGAGAATCAAGCACCCGTCGTTATAACTCGAGGCAAACACGGTATGTGGGTCAGTGATCCCGAATGGACGAACGTGCCGGCGGTGGCGGTCGAAGGACAACTTGATCCTACTGGCGCAGGTGACAGTGCGACGGCTGGTACGGTCCTAGCTCTCTGCGCCGGTGCTACCTTGCCCGAAGCGGCCATTGTCGGCAATCTCGTGGCATCAATCACCATTCAACAAATCTCGACTACCGGAGTAGCACACCCCGATCAACTACCGCCCCGCCTGTCACTCTGGCATCAACAGCAACAAGGCCAATAGCCTGGATTCATTGCTTGCCAATAAATCATTTGATCCGACCTAATACGGGACATATCTCGAAAACGCGTTTATATTGACCTGAGACCTGTTCTTGCCATCGAAGACCTCCAGAGCATCGATAACTCCCATGACCGTTGCTGTCCGATGTTTAGCGTTCCTCCTGATTACTTGCTCACTTCTCCAGAGCGAGGAGCCTGCAAAAGTTTTCGACGTCATTTCACCCGAAACCGTCGATCTGGATAAGAACCGCCTGTCGGAAATAGGCGACTATCTGCACGCCGAGGTCAATGCGGGACGAATCGCTGGCTGCCTGGCGCTCGTCGCTCGGGGGGACCAGGTTGCTTTCCTGGGCACTTGGGGAGACCGCAATCGCGAAAAATCACTGAAGATGACTCCCGACACGATTTTCCGTATTTATTCGATGTCCAAGCCGATCACAAGTGTCGCGGCCATGCAACTCATCGAAGCAGGAAAGATGAAGCTCGACGATCCGGTTTCGAAATACCTGCTGTCTTTCCAGAAATTAAAAGTTCATTCCAAAGCAGACGGTCAGCTCCAAGAGATTCCCCTGGATCAGCCCATGACGATCCGTGATTTGCTGCGGCATACTTCGGGATTGACCTACGGATTTTTTGGAAACACCGAGGTGGACAAGGCTTACCGCAAGGCCGGCCTGCTGATCACCGAAGGAACGATTACCGAGTCGGTCGAGAAACTTAGCTCAATACCTCTGTTGTACCAACCGGGTAAACGATGGCACTACAGCGTTTCGACCGACGTCTTGGGACGGTTGATCGAAGTGGTGTCCGGTCAGCGATTTGACCAATATCTCCAGGAGCACATCTTCGATCCGCTCGAAATGCGTGACACAGCTTTCATGGTGCCAAGGGAGAAACGGGAGCGATTCGCAATCCTCTACCAACCAGATGCCCAAAACGGACTCAAGCCTGCTTCCTTCATCCAATCCTATCGATTTCTAAATCCCCACAACCAGTTCTTCTCTGGCGGGGGCGGATTATGTTCGACAACGCATGACTACTTACGTTTTTGCCAAGCCTTACTCAACGGTGGCGAATTGGATGGAAAGCGGATTCTAACCACCGAATCATTGGCTCAAATGACAAAAAACCAACTTTCTGGCAACGGCTTCCAATTCGGGCTTGGCTTCGCCATCGGCCCGGAGGGTGAATTCAGTTGGGGCGGCGCAGCAGGTACTCGGTTTTGGATAAACCCCCGACGCAAGCTCATCGTGATCTATATGATCCAGATCAACCCGTACACCGTCATCGATTACGGCAATCGCGTCAAACAACTGGTCTATGCCGCCGATCGCTCAGGCACGGCGAGCGTCGAGGCCGCTACAGCACCGATGCCTTAGCCCGAGAGGCATTCCCAATCAGTCACGCAGCGTCGGCGCGATCTTGTCGGCGAACGGCAACGTCTTCGGTACAACCCGCACCGGCGTCGTTAAACGCATGAGCGTTGGAGCACCCACATTGTATTCCAGTTGCACCAGAAAAGCGGTCCAGCCCTCCTTGGGAGTCTCAACCGTGGCTTCATAACTGCCGTCAGCAAGCGGCTTGAGTTCCTGACTACGATAGCCTCTTCCAATCGTGTCGACTCGAAAATCTCGCGATTTTGGATTGTGGGCTTGCCAAAGCAGCACGCGTTTGGGTTTGGTTGTGGGATTCACCCGAATCGTATTGTCATCCGGAAAAGACCAAGAAAAATCTGGTCGTGGTCGATCATTAATAATCGAATCATGGAAGGCAACAAGCGTATCGACCGCATTGGTCCCACCCAGCGAGTGCTCACCGTTGGGGACGTAACACAAATGTTTTTCTTCTGGCAATTCATCAAAATAGAATTGCGATGAGTCCGGCAAGAAGAATTGATCACCAGTCGCGTTAATTAAACACTTAGGCATGGTAAAACGATCCCGATAGGCATAGGGATCAACTAATTGAAGCAGCTCCGCGTAACGGGGTTCACTGCGCCGATGGGTAATCTTGTGTTTCACATAATCACCGATCGCGGGCGCCCAAAACCCATAGGCTGAGTAGTGGTGTTTCATCGAAACGTTTGCGTTGAGGACATCAATCACGATCGGTGCGATCGCGACAACTCGCTTGTCCACGGCTGCCGTCATCCAGGTCGTCCATCCCCGCTTTGATCCGCCAGCAACAACAAACTTGTCGATTGCTGGAACCGAGTCCTCTTGATCCGCAAGCGCCTCAATGGTGTCCATCGCTCGCACCACCGACTTCACCATGGGCAACCGGGCCGGCCACCGCTCGTCACCCGTTTTCAAGTACTGATCCCAGGTGTATCCGATCAAGTCGTCCTCCCCACGAGGCACTCCATCATTGTGAAAAATGAGCGGTTGATTGGGTACCATTCCCAGTTCGGCAGCCACGGAGTTGGTTGCCAACGCAATTTGTTTGATTTGCCCCGGAGCAGTTTTTGGCGGATTGCCTCCATTGCTCCCCCCCCCAATAAAAACCAAAGCCGTATCGGAGGTTGCTGCCTTCGGTACCACCACAGAAAGCCAGTGCTGCCACACATTACGGTTGACCTCGTCCGGGCGCAGCCAGGTCTGAGACGTTAAATCGATCACGTAGGTCGTTTCAGCCGGTCCTTCGACCTTACTCACAATCTTCCATTCATAGCTATCGTCTTTCGCAGCAATGTATCGATCGAGCGCGGTCTCACCTTCATTAAGCCGGGTAGGCGTGATTGACTCAGTAAAGGGCGCCTTCTCGACTGCCGGTTCGTCAGCAACGACACATTCGGTGGCATTTAACAAACAAAACGATGTGAGTAAAAACGCGGTCGAGAAGATGAGTCTTATTTGCATCGATTCTGGGCTCGGCTTCTAAGAGTGAAATTTAACTATTGCCCGTTGCAGACAGGCACCCAAATGAACGATCGATTGGGAGCGATCGTTACACATTGCGACTAGTCAACGGTTTTTTTCCGCTTTCCAACAACCGGCAATTCACCAGCCTTTCCAGCGATTTCAAAACGTAGCTTACCAGATATGTGATCGCCGTACGGACGACCTTCAAAATCGATCTTCATCGGAGAAGCCCGGTAGACGGCCCCTACTGCGAACCGCGACAGATTTTGGGAATGAACTCTTAGCCAGTCAACACCACTAATCGAGCCATCCTCAGCGATGTAGATGAGCTTAAAACCTGTCTTCTCCTTGTAGATTAACAATTTGCAGCCAGGGAACTTCCGTCCACGTCAGCTTGCGACGTCCAATCACCCACCCCGTCGCTCAAGCTGACTTTACGTTTTGCTTTCCAAGGATGATCCCGTGTTTCGCCGGCAAACGTGGCTGCCACACCGCCAATGATTTCATCACCCTTCACACGACCGGAAAAACGAAGACTCAGAGGCGATCCCTGGAAATCGAGTCGAGGGCAACGGTCAGTTTGTTGCCTCCAAGGGTGCCGTCCTAAATACGTACAGCCCGCTCTGGATCGAGGAACTTGCCATCGGATTTCCCCGCTTGGCCGACTTGCAAGCGGAGTTCATCCTGGCGATTGCTATTTCGTACTTGCCCACGGACAAGTACCCGACGGATCGACCTTCTCGTCCGCAACCCCAGCGGTTGCCAGAGCCACAAGGAGAATCGCAAGACTCCAGAGACAATCACGAAGAGCAAACTTAGATCGTTTGAAACGGATTGTTTTCCCTAGGGCACCCGCGTTGCTTCCCAAGGTATCTTCCCCTCTCGGCCAATCGCTTCGATGGTATAAGTGATATCGCCTTCGATCTTGTCTTTACTGACTCGGCCTTGAAACTCAAGCGAAATACCACCGAATTGGTTCACACCCACCTGAAAACAGACTTGATCCCCATCGACCACTGCAGCTTCAATTTGCATTTTCTGCTGTCGCGATTCGAGCACTCCGGATAACACGTTCTCTTTCAGTTCAAGCGTGAGTGACTCTTTACTTTTCCGCCGCCCCATAGAGCGTACCCATTCCCAGGTACCAGAGGGGTCAACCTTAACATTTTTACTTTTCAACAATGGGTTACGCGCCACGGTATCCACCGGAACCGTATCGAAGAAACCAATCATCATTTCTTCCCAGCTTTGATCACCCCACCGGACCGTTTTGGTCGGATCGGGATTGACCGGATTGTCTTCTGAGTTGTCGTATGTCGCGGTACACAGGATCGTCGTTCCCCTTGGGAGCAACTTTGGCTCGGCGAGCAGATATTTCAATTGCCAATTAAAATCGTAATTGGGAACGTCGAGCAGCACCTCTCGCTCTCCATTCGGATAAGTGGCCTCATAGCGAAACGACTTCCCCCGCAAATGCAAATGGGGGGTCATGCTCAACAGAATTTCATCCCTTCGCAGACGAGTTTTCGCCTTGACCACCACATTTGGATCATGCGGTTTAATCGCAAAGTCGGCTTTGATTGCGAGACGACCATTGAGTGTTTTCTCGACCGTTTCCTTATCGACAAAACAGACTCCCGCGTAGCTTCGATCGAATTCCCGATGGCCATTCGGAGTGTAGTGCATCTGGAACAGGAGGCGACTCCCCGCAGGAACGTGAATCGCAGTCCCCGGTTCGAGCAAAACCGGTAGACTCCCCGGAGCATACCCGACCAAAACCGATCTCAAGTCAGCCCCGCGGCGATTTCCGCCTGGCAAGACAAAGATCAAGATATGATGTACGACCGAGGTATTATCGGGACGGGCTTCCGCTGCCGAGATGTACTTATCCTCGTCCCACCCTGGATCAACCACAAAATGCTGGTAATCGACGGTCCCTTGCGATGGCACTTCGAATGGTGTTTCTTGCATGTAAAAGACTTGGTCCGGCTGTGGAATTCGCCAGCCTTTGACAAACCTGGTGGGTTCTGGCAAGTCCACCGGATCACCCTCAGGCATACCATTCGCCACCCATTCGCTGATCAATTGCCGTTCTTCGTCGCTGAGTCGTGCATCATTCTTGAAAGACCCATGTTTTGGATTCGCAAACCAAGGTGGCATCCGTTTTTCTTCGATCACTTCAAGAATCGTATCCTCCCACCCAATCACGTCTTCGTAGCTCGTCAAGGCAAAGGGAGCGATTTCGCCATCACGGTGACATTCCACACAACGGCGATTGAAAATGCGTGAAATCTGGTTTGCATAAGTGATATCGCCCTTGGGTTCAACTTGACTGACTCGTCCAATATGGCAGCCAACAACCTTCGTTTCGGGCACTGTTACATCCTTTCCCGCCAACAGCTCTTCCACGGCAATTGCAACGTCCAGCCGTTCTGCTTTATCACGCAGATAGCCAACACCATATTGGTCATCGATGCGACCATGATAGCGCACCTTGCGATCCGCATCGAGGATGAATACCTCTGGCGTTCGCTCGGCGTCTAACGCGTCCGCAACACGATTACCAAGATCTTTCACCATTGGAAAACTAATGCCGTATCGATCGACAAACGCTGTCATTTCTGTAGCGCTATCTTGCGTGTTCGAATTGACACCGATGAACTCAACGCCTCGGTCTGCAAATCGATCTCGCATCTCAGCCAGCCGTGGACCGTAGAGCTTGACCAAAGGGCATTCGGTACCGAGAAAGGTAATGACGATTATTTTTTTGTCCGCAAAATCGTGGAGGGAATATTCGCGCCCTCGATGGCTCTTCAGGGTGAAATCCTCAACTTTCTTACCAATGTGCGACGCCGCCACCGCGGGCGCCGAAGAAACGAGCAACGTAAAAAGCACCAAAAGTTGGTGAATTGTTTTTTTTCCCATCTCGCTCTAGCTCCCGTGGGTTTGTGCAAGACTTTTCCATGACACATGGAAATTCAATCAATGCACTGTCTATACGCTACACATTTATGCAAATAGGCACAGTCTAAAATATCAATCAAACTGTATCGAATTGTAATCAAAAGACGAAAGTTCACCCAACTTAACAGCCGCATCAGACACTGCTATCAGCAGCAAATTCACGGCGAAGCCGCGTATTGCCCAGATTCCATGGACTTCGACTCGCCTGCGTTGGGCATTTCATACTGATAGGGAACGCGACGGCCAGAATGGTTCGTCAACTTCCCACCTGCCAACCCCTTTTGAACAGCGGTCGCTTCCCTGACCATGATTTCCCTGCAACCCACGCAAAACATCGAATCCAGTGGAAATGCTTGAGCTTTTGCACGATAGGAAGAGGCAGCGTTTAGGTTACCAAGCGATCTGGACCCAACGCCGTTTGCGATGCATGATAGACGCAAGACGATTCGCATCGGCTCGAATGTCATAACAAGCAGAACTTCGATCCTGTCGTTGAGTACACCATTTCTGGTGCGGCGAGTGTATCGCCCCATTAAAATCCAACTTAGAGACGAGCACTATGTCATCGGTCGAACGCATCGAACAACTGCCGCCCGCTCCCGCTCGGCCCGTGGACGGACACAAAGGCACGTTTGGACGAGTGATGATCGTGGCCGGCAGCGCGGGCATGAGTGGCGCAGCCTGCTTAGCTGGTTATGGTGCACTTTGTGGCGGCGCCGGTCTTGTCACGCTGGCCATCCCACAATCTCTCGTCAACATAGTCGCCTCAGTGGAACCGTCTTGGCTCACCTTACCGCTTGCCGACACTGATGGGCATCTGTCCAAACGATCGATCGGCTTGCTTGAACAGTCTCTTCGAAACCAATCGGTCGTGGCAATCGGACCAGGACTAGGCGATTCCGATGGCGTTCGGTCGACCGTTCAGCACCTGTACGCAACGAGTTCTTTGCCGATGGTGGTTGACGCGGATGGACTGAATGCGTTTGCGAGTCAGTCAGATGAATTAACACGGCCAGCAGAAACAGCCCCCCGGGTCCTTACGCCTCATCCGGGTGAATTTGCTCGATTACTTTCGAGAGGAAACACGGACACCCGCCAAGTTCAAGAAGAATTAGCGATCGCTTTTGCGGCAAAGCATCAGGTCATCCTGCTGCTCAAAGGGGCTCAAACCATTACCACCGATGGGCATCGCCTGGCCATCAACCGCACTGGTAATTCGGGCATGGCAACGGGCGGTTCCGGGGATGTGCTGACCGGATTGATTTCGGCCTTGCTCGCCCAAGGGATGAGTCCCTTTGAAGCAACCCAACTCGGCGCTCACCTACACGGTTTAGCGGGCGACATCGCTGCCGAACTCCACAGTCCGCAGGCAATGATTGCATCCAATATCCATCAATGCCTGGGTTTGGCTTGGCAACAATTCCTGCAGGCCTCTTAAACAAAGTCACCGGTAATAAACAATGAAATTCATTTATGGACACACGGCGCATTTTGTGACTGGGTGATCGATGTAAGAAGATGTTTTCGTGTTCGTTCGACACAGTTTGCACTTTGTTGCACTCGCCTTCTGCCGAACCCCCAAAAAAAGTCGTTCGCATTGCTCGCTCCTTTAACAATCTCATCAACACCGCAAACAGCTCAGGACGCCCCCCAGGAACGCGAGAATGGATAAACCTTGGATCCACGAAGCAATATCACGTCTCGATTCGGACTTCAATCGATCGGCGGACACCCACTTGATCCGCATCCCCCATGGTGTCAGTCCCGACATCGACCTGTACCTCAAAGATGAATCGATTCACCCTTCGGGCAGCCTTAAACACCGCTTGGCCCGCTCTCTATTTCTTTATGCGATCTGCAATGGTTGGATTAAACAGGGAACACCGATCATCGAAGCATCCTCCGGCAGCACGGCGATCAGCGAGGCCTATTTCGCCAAAATCCTTGATCTACCGTTCCACACGGTAATCCCATCAAGTACTTCGAAAGAAAAGGTCCATAAAATAGAATTCCTTCAGGGCCAATGTCATCTCACCGATCAGCATGACATCCATCTTGCTGCGATAACGCTCGCGCAGGAGCTTGGCGGACACTTCATGGATCAATTCACCTACGCTGAGCGAGCGACAGATTGGCGAGGCAATAACAACATCGCCGAATCACTCTTCCGGCAGATGGGCAACGAACGCTATCCGGAACCAACATGGGTGGTAATGAGTGCTGGGACCGGCGGCACCTCGGCCACAATCGGCAGGTACATCCGCTATCAGAAATTGAGTTCACGCCTGTGCGTTGCCGACCCGGAGCACTCCGTCTACTACGATTATTATCACTCGCGAGATCGATGCCTCACGTGCGACCGTCAATCCCGGATTGAGGGAATTGGGCGTCCGCGTGTTGAGCCTTCCTTTATCGCGGAGGTGATCGATCGCATGATGAAGGTACCCGACGCGGCATCCATCGGCACCATGCGTGCTTTTCACATTGCCTCCGATCGCAAATGCGGAGGCTCAACGGGCACCAATCTTTGGGCAACCCTGCAGCTGATGTTGGAGATGAAGTCCCAACAGCAAGCGGGCAGCATCGTCACAATGATCTGTGACGGCGGCGAACGTTATCTGGGCACCTATTACAACGACGATTGGCTGCAGTCCCAGGGTCTTGAAACCGCCCGATACACCGATGAAGTCACACGGTTGTTGATCGATAGTTGCGACTGACTCAAACGGCTCAATGGTTCATTCGACACGTCGATTCCATTGCACGCAATCTGCGTAGGTGACTCCGACTCCACCAAAGATATCCAATGCGCTACCGATCGTCAGATCCACTTTTCCCTGACTCAATCGATCGACCAGCTCAAGATCTTCGCGACTACGCGCGCCGCCGGCGTAAGTAACAGGAATCGAGGACCAAGCAGCCAACTCGCAGACTAACTGCTCGTCAATCCCCTCGCATTTCCCCTCAACATCAGCCGCATGAATCAGGAATTCATCACAATAGGTCGCTAAACGGGCTAACGTCGCCTCTGACACGGACAGTTCGGTCAGTGTTTGCCAACGATTCATCGCCACCTGCCAACCCCCGGACACTTTCCGACAACTCAAATCCAACACAATCCGTTGGCGCCCAACCAATCGCACAAGGGACTCCAGCGCCTCGACCTCGAAACAACCGCGCGAATCGAACAACATCGAGGTCACGATTACATGGCTCGCGCCCGCCTCCAAGAACCCTCGAGCGTTTCCAAGCCCAACTCCACCACCCAGTTGCAATCCATCGGGATAGGTTCGGAGCGCCAACAGAGCCGCTTCGCAATTTCCGGGCCCAAGTTGAATCACGTGCCCACCCGTCAGACCATCATTCCGATACATGGCCGCAAAATGATCGGCGCCTTGTTCACTCACAAAATTCGTTTTCAATTCACCATGATCGGCAGCCAATGTTCCACCGACGATTTGTTTTACTCTGCCTTGATGCAAATCGATACAGGGCCGAAATTTAGTCATTTTTGTTTCCATCACCGAATTCCCCGCGTCATCAGGTTGTGCACGCCACAAGCCCGATCCTTGCTCATTCTAAGGAGATTCGCCCTGCGTTGAAAATCCATCTATTGTCCGAGTCGCTGCCTTCGAATAAGCGTATCAGCCAGGTGCTCAACCGCCCCCCTTGGCTTGGTGAACACCGTCCGTCATTTCCCTCAAATCACCAGGTACTCTTCCTCAGGCACGCTCGGTTAAGTCAATCTCAACGGTCAGCTCTAGCTTGTCTTCTGTCGCGGTGGCAGCGATTTTCTGGGAATCACTTTCACAAACCTCATATCGCTGCCACCAATCAAGTGATTGCTCCGTCGACCACTGCCCAAAGGCTTTACAACCGCGTAATGCCGTGGCGAGTTCCGCCGCCGACTGCGGGCGTCGGGCAGGATTTTTTTCGAGGCAAGCCATGACCACCGCCTCCAGATCCGCGGCGATCGGCCGTCCCAATCGCTCGGCAAGCATCGTGGGATTGGTATGAAGATGATCATGCAAGACTTGAATCGCGTTTTTTGCTCCAAACAAAGGCTGCCCGCACAACAGGAGGTATCCGACCGCCCCGAGCGAATACAAATCGCTGCGGGCGTCGACTTCTTGCGAATTCGAAATTGCCTCCGGCGACATGTAGAGCGGCGTTCCCGTAATGGACTCCGCCTGAGTCACCCATGCGTCCTGGTCAGCAACGTCTTTTACCAAACCGAAATCCAGCACTTTGACGATATCCGTTTGTCCGCCACGTTGGCACAACATAATATTGGGCGGCTTGATATCCCGATGCACTAAACCAGCTTCATGAGCTTCGTGTAAACTGCCACAGACTTGCAACAGAAGATGAATCACACGGGCAGCAGGCATCGGACCGGAAAACTCGACCGCATGGCCCAAGTCGACCCCATCCAGGTACTCCATGGCATAATAAAAAGTACCGTCCGGTGTTCTTCCGTAGTCAAAGATGACGATCGTATTCGGATGAACAAGTTGGCTGGTCGACTGCACTTCCCGTTCGAATCGACTAATTGCAGCCGCTGTATTGTTTTCCGCTCGAAGCAATTTGACGGCCGTTGGACGGCGCAGCATCGTATGACTGGCTCGATAAACTTGCCCCATGCCGCCCTCCCCAATTTTCTCCTCGAGTTTGTATTGCCCGAGTTGGACAGCCGCTTCCACCCGTTGCCTGAGACCGACAATCGTTCCTAATCCGACCGCTCCCAGCGTTGCCACCAAGCTCGAGATCGTCCCCGCTGCAAAAACGAACCAAGCAGTCGTGTGCGCATTCCAGTCGGAGCCCGTCTCCGCGATCACACGTAACGTCCATGGTCGATTCCCCACCGAAATTCGATCCGACCAAGTCAGGTTGTCGAGAGGCGGCGATGCTTTCGTCGGATGTGCATTTTCGAACAACACACTTTGCTCGGCATCGGGCAAGTCGTCTGACAGGATCACGCGCGTGCCCTGCATGTAATTGCCGTCCAGTACTTCGCCCATGATCGGCCCAATCAACAGGGTCACCGCAACCACCCCCTGATAACCACGAGACGCTTCCCTCACCCCCGCGTTTCCCACCGGAATGTAGAGAGCGACGCCGGTCATATCGCCTCCATCACCGGAAATCAGCAGTCGACCGGAAACAGCCATTGCTCCCGTGTTCAAAGCTTTTCTAATCGCCGTTGAACGAGAACCATCTGTCAACAAATCACGCCCCACATTGAATCGTAATGGTTGCTCATAGAGGACCGGCATAAACTGAGTACGGTTCAAACCGGCCGCGTCTCCCCCTTGATCCACATCAGCTCGAATCTCGAAATCGACTTGGCCATCCTCACGCGCTGAAGGCGCGACATCGGACAGCTGCTCAGCGTCAACAAGAGGGATCCACTGAAATGCATAAATACCGCTGTGCCGTTCTAAGGCACCTACGACAAAGGTACTGAATTCTTTTCGAGTGACTTCTTCCGACGCCTCAAAAAGCGCAGGCAGAGATCGAAACACTTCCAGCGTGGCCTCGAATTTAGTTTCGGCAACCTGAGTAAGATGATCGGCAAGCCGATCAAATTCAGCCGTTTTCTGCCGATCCTCCACGCGATACGCGAGCCAGGAGACGACCGACGTGGCCAACATACCCGTCGCGAGGACCAAAGCGGCCAACTTCCAAGCAACGTGCATTCGGCTGCTTTGTGCGGCGTTCCTTGGCGGGAACACCGACAGATTCGATAGCGACGCAGGCGCTTTGTTCGGGTGAGCCATAAATGTAAACGACCAGGATTTCATGAGGTGACTTCTGGGAGCGCCATCGACCACCGCTCAATAATACACTGCACAACAAAAAACTAATACACTTGTCCCGTACAACGAACAGGGCACAACGATTCCAGACAGTTGTAAACCGGTCTTTCACGCAGGCCTCGCCCGGCCGGTCAGGCCACTTGGACGGACTTCACCCCCATGTTTTTTCATCCGTCGGTTCGCATACGACTCGGCCGATTGCCAACCTACCGCAACAACTCGGTGACTTGAGTCGAATGCCGCTCAACCTCTTGACTGTCAGACTGGGAGGTCGGCCACAAAAGCTTCAGTCCGGTGGCCACCATCACGACCATCAGAAATGTGAATACCAGCTTCTGACCCTTTGAGATCGCAATTCTCGCACCCACGTAGCCACCCATCAAATTGCCAACAGCCAGAATTAGTCCGGGAATCCAGTCAACCTGGCCGAAGAGCACAAAGACGGAGAGTGCAAAGATCGTGACGATGAAGCCGATCACATTTTTCGCAGCATTCGCATTGACAAGATCCCGCGCGTGAAATATGCCCATCGCAAGCAGCAACAAAATCCCCATTCCCGCCTGAATGAAGCCAATGTAGATCCCGATGCCGAGGAACAGGATAAATTCGGCAATGGGCGAAGAGATTGGCTCACGTTCTGCCCCGGTCAACAGTTTTGGCTTGAAGGCCAGCAGTCCCGCCATCGCCAAAAACAAGGCACCGAACACGGGCTTGAACGCCTCGACGGGCAAATAAATCGCAGACAACACACCGACCGGCGCACCCAATAACAGAGGCACACAAAGTCGCATGACGAGCTTGAGGTCGATGCTACCATTTCGATAAAAGGTCGCGGAAGCCGATCCAGACGAAAGCAAGATTGCAACGCGATTCGTTCCATTCGCGATTTTCGGATCAAGCCCGCAGACGAACATCAAGGCGGGCAAGGTCAAGAACGAACCGCCCCCGGCAATCGTATTCACCACACCCGCGAGAAACCCAGCCGGAATCAGCAGTAGGTACCAAACCCAATCGGACATATAATCTTTACGACTTGCTGTGATTCACCACGCGGCTCCCGTATGAAGACGGGGAATCGCCTCGGAGTGATTCAGGAAGGATGTTAGTTACCGCTTGGCTGTCATCGCACGACGCTCGGCTCGCATATCGTACATCGGATTTCTTTCAGTCGGCACCGGAGCCCCGATTTGTTCACGCCAGTCTTCTAGCTGACGCAATAACTCATGCAACTTCGCTGGATGCTTGGCCGACAAATCGTTAGCCTCGCCAATATCGCTTCGCAAGTTATACAACTCCAGCCCTCCATCCTCAAAAAATTGATGGAGCTTCCAGTCACCGAGGCGAATTACGCTGCAAGGACGTGATCGAAACAAAGGATCACGTTGCTCATTCCAGACACGATAGGCCTGCAGATAAGCGGGGAAATGCCAAAACAGAGGCCGTTGGCCGAAAGTCAACGTTTCCCCCCGGAGAATTGGCAGCAGACTCTCTCCATCGCCGGCCTGTTCGGCCGGCAGTTTCGCTCCAGCAACTTCACAAATGGTTGGGTATAGGTCGACGCCAATAATCGGTTCCTGGCTCCTACTGCCAGCAGAAACGACACCCGGCCATTTGACAAAGAACGGAACACGAATTCCTCCTTCGTAATAGGTTCCCTTATACCCTTTCAAGGGATGCATGTCGGTGGCGGGACCATAGCCTCCATTATCAGAAAAGAAAATAACGACGGTGCGTTCCACGATACCGAGTTTTTCCAGCGTAGCTTGTATCCGCCCCACGCCGTCATCGACGGCCTGAATCATGGTTGCCATCTCGACATGCTGATGCAACTTGCCTTGTGGCTTGGATTCATACTTGGCAATCAGTTCTTTCTTGGGATCCAGCGGAGTGTGTACTGCAAAATGGGTCAGATAGAGCGCCCAAGGATGTTCTCGGTTTTCCTTGATGAATCCAATCGCTTCATCGGTCAATCGGTCGGTTAGATACTCCCCTTGCGGCGCATCAGTCAGCCCCGGGGTTCGCTTACCATGCGGCGGATAATAGCCGCGAGGAGGTCCGCCCGACTTGGTACCACCAATATTGACATCAAACCCGTAGGGCTTTGGGTCCTTACTTAAATGCCATTTGCCCATGGTTGCCGTTCGATAACCAACGGCCTGCAACTGATGGGCCCAGGTTTTAATCTTCGGATCAAGCGTGTCGGTACCGGGAACATGCTTGAGCTTCCGATAACGGCTGTCACCACGAGCCCTGGTGCCAACATTAAAGATGCGGTGCCGAGGCGTGTATTGTCCCGACAACAGCGAGGCTCGAGCCGGAGCGCAATTCGCCGCACAAGAGTAGGCATCAGAAAAGATCATGCCCTCCGAAGCCAACCGGTCGAGGTTCGGCGTCTCATAAAAATCAGAACCCATGTAGCTCACGTCGCGCCAGCCAAAATCATCCAGGAACACAAAAAGAATGTTAGGCTGCCTCGCCGTTTTCCCAGGCGGCTCGGCTTGTAAATCCGAGATGCACAGCAGACTCACCGCAAACAGACTCATCCAGCCAAGTCGCTGTTTGATTGATAGCTTCATTTTCTCGTTTTCCCCAGGAACACATTTACCTCATTCTGATCTACAATACGCGCCCACGTCCACTCGTTCCTCCCAGAACCCTTGACGAGCTGGTCGAATAAGCACCGCCCAATCACCCGATCACTCACAAATCTCGGACCCACCCCAATGATTCGCTTGACAGTTCTCTATGGCCAACCCAACGACCCAGCAGAGTTCGATCGCTATTACCACGACGTCCACATACCGCTGGCAAAAAAGGTCAAAGGATTCAAAGGTTGGACCATCGGAAAATGCCGATCCGCCAATCACGGTGAAGCAGCTGAGTTCTACATGGTTGTCGGACTCTATGCCGATAGTCGCGAGCAAATGGAGCAGATTCTTGCTAGTCCGGAGGGCCAAGAATTAGTCGCCGACGTGCCCAAATTCGCCAGCGGTGGCGTCACCTTCCTCTACAGCGACGAACAGGTGTTGATTCCCTATTCCCTCAAGGGCTGACTTTCGATCGGTTCCCAAAAAACGGCCAACCAAACAGTCGCTTCCTCCGCGGCGGTTGACTCGACACGATGTCGTCGGTGCGGAGGAATACTCACCCAATCACCGGGTTTCATTGCGATCGGTTTCGCATCGCCTTCGAACAACAAATGCGCGTACCCCTGCAACAGGGCCACCCATTCGTGCTCGGTTTGATCATACCAGTGGCCCTCTGGAGTCGAGTGCTGCAAAGATACAATCCGCTCAATTCGCAACGCCCCCTCATTCACTAACACCTGACTCAATTCGGCGGGTAACTGCTCAGGTATCTCTGAAAACAGATTTTTCATCTCAGCGCCTTTTCGTTGCGTGGTCTTTCCATTCGCAGGGGCAAACCCAACTCACTTTATTGTAAAGAATGCGTCAGCCAGCAGGATAATCTTACGTCAACACTGTTTTGATTTGCTTCGTGATCCCGATCGTCGTATAAAGATCCGTTATTCGATCCAGGGAAGCCGAAGCAACGCTACGGAGGACGTTGACGATGTTTCGAATTGATGCCGGCGGTGCCGGCCGCTACTGCGACGGATTAAATCGCCGAAGTTTCGTCCAGCTCGGTATTGCCGGGATGGCGTCTATCGGTTTACCGCGTTGGCTGCAGGCTCGTGAGCAACTAACTTCGGCCAAATCGAATCAGAGATCGGCCATTCTCATCTGGCTTGATGGCGGACCGGGCCATCTCGACACCTACGATATGAAGCCGACGGCTCCTGCTGAGTATCGGGGGATCTGGCGTCCGATTCGAACCAATGTAACGGGTATTGAGCTCACAGAACTCTTCCCCCGACAGGCCAAAATCGCAGACAAGTTTTCGATCGTCCGATCCCTGCATCATGACACAGGGGATCACTTTGCGGGCGGCCACCGCATGCTAACATCGAAAGACATGGGAGTCAGCGGTGGCAATACGGCAGGCCGTTTCCCATCGATTGGGTCGATCGTTTCCCACCAGCGCGAGCATCAAACCTCAGAGCTTCCTCACTACATGAGCGTACCGGTCGCGAGCAGTATCGGCCTACGGCCTGGATACTTTGGTGGCAACTGGCTTGGCCCCCAATATGATCCGTTTCAGACCAATGGCGATCCCAACAGTAAGACATTTCGAGTCGACAATCTGCAACTTGCTCCAGGAATGACCGTGAAGACGCTTGACGATCGCAAGCGTCTTGCGTTGGCCTTGGATCGCATCCCCCGCGGCGTCGACAACAGCGGCACCTTCGATGCGATGAATCGATTTGAAAAACAGGCTTTTAGTTTTGTCACGGCTCCTCGAGCGCGTGCCGCATTCGATCTTTCGCGTGAGAAGGACAAGCTGCGAGACCTCTACGGCCGGCACACTTGGGGACAAAGTACATTGCTCGCTCGACGTTTGGTGGAAGCCGGCGCGTCATTTGTTACGGTCCATCTTGGTGGCTGGGACCACCATTGGAACTTAGAGTCCGGCATGGAGAGCTACCTTCCTCGCGTCGATGAACTCGTCGCAGCGCTGTTCACCGACTTGGATCAACGAGGAATCCTCGATTCGACATTGGTCATACTCTGCGGTGAATTTAGCCGTACACCGCGCATGAATGACGGCGGTAACGGCGGACCTCCCCTTAGCAAGGGAACCCCGGGACGAGACCATTGGGGCAACGCCATGTTTTGCCTGCTGGGCGGTGGCGGAATCCGAGGCGGTCAAATCATCGGCTCAACTAACAATCGTGGAGAAGAACCGCAAACGAGACCCGTTCAACCGTCCCATGTACACGCAACGATCTACCGTTGCCTAGGCATTGATCCTACGCTACATCTGCTCGATCACTCCGGTCGCCCCACCTCCGTGCTTGAGGATCCCACCGCGATCGAAGAACTCCTTTGAGTCACAGGAAGCAATCTCATCCCAAAAGAATAACCTTCCGTCGATGCCTGCCCCTTGTTCCCGTCAAAAAAGATGGACGAGATGAAGTCAACTCGGAATCGCGGCCTCCGCAGGCATTGAGCGAACGGGCAGATGCCGCGTGGCAGGAAGCCAATTATCGATTGACGCTGAGACCAAACAGGACGTTCGCCGTTGACAATGTCCCTTTTTCGTAACCCTCGAGATTGATCCAGTCTGCGGCCAACACCGCGTCAGTCACGAAGGTCACCGAGACGCCACGAGCCACGTAACGAGCACTGTAAAGCTCAAAGCCGGCAAAAACGCCAGGCGAAACATCCGTTTGCGAAATGAGTGGCGATTTGGCCAAAGTGAACTGGGCGGTGGTACTGTCAATCAAATTCTGCAACGCCGCCGTTGGATCTTCGCGAAAATGTCCGCGGATGTGAGACACGCGACCGCCCAGCCGGAAGGTGAGCAAACGAGATATACCCGGTTCATGAGATAATTCGTGGTACCAGCCGATCGCCGAATGCAAGCTCGTCCGACTAATCTCTTCGAGACTCATGTCGTAAAAATCCTGCAGGAAAGTTCCCTGTGCGGTCCCGGGCGTGAATGTGCCCGACACGGTGCGAGTACGCCCCTCCCCGAACGCGGAAAGATAGGATCCACCAAAATCAAAAAACACCTTGAGATCCGTCGGCAACAATGGTTCGCGACCGCCAAAAGCAACCTCATACCCAACTTCGGTCTGCTCTTCAAACAAACTGCTTCCCATCTGAAATGAGGGACCCGACTTCAGATACATACCAAATCGCGGCCAGCCATGCGGTGAACAACCGCAGTCTGCGTCTCCACATCCATCGCAACTTTCGCTCACAGAAAACTCGAGCGAGTCGACTGAAGCCCCTGCATCCTCCAAGACGACATCTTCCTGAGCGCTGACGAAACCTGCTATCACCACGAGGCTGACAGCGGCCAGAGTCAAAAGCCCAAAGGGCTTGGCAACGAAAGCAGTGACCGTTTTATTAGCCAACATGGGAGCATCCTTCCATGGAATGGATCCAACGAAGCACGAACAACAAAGAGTCCGCCGTTAGATCTATGTGATCGTCCAAACATCGCAGCGACTTTAACGATTACACCAACCGCGAAAGTAAAGTGAACCTTACGGCCGTAAGCACCGATAGCATTGCCGGCGAGAGCCGTGAGACCCCGCCTCCGGGCCACCTTTTTCCGACGTCCCGTCGTTGAGGGATCATGACGACAGCAGAGCGGTGAAAGCCAAGCCCATGAATCACGAGCCGTAACCGTTCCTTACGTTGAAAATAAAATCCATAGTCGCTTTACAAGTCGAAAGATCGAGCTTCGAGACTGATTCGCGAACATTGTCCGCAACCCGAGCGAAACGGTCGAGCTCAGCGCAGGACGCTAGCAGACCCCGCAAAAAAAAACTGCTCTTGCCCACCGAGCCGATCTGACCAACAATCGTGAGGGCAGGCAAAACCGGAAACGATTTTCCGACGCGATCTTTGCGATTCTAGGCATGATGCCTTCTCAGCTTGCCCCACTGTTTCTCATCTGAGAAGGGTATCCAACTCTGGATTGAACGGAGGCACATCATGTTAGTTTTGTCACGGAAAGAAAACGAACGGCTCTTGTTTCCCACTCTTGGCATATCCGTCGAGGTGGTACGGATTCAAGGTAACAAGGCACGTATCGGCATCGACGCTCCGGCCGACATCCCAGTATTACGAGAAGAAATCGCTGACCTGAAGGGCATCGAATTCACCCCTGACACGTCCGCCTCCGAGAGCCGCCTCGCTGCGATAACAAAAACCTTGCGTGAGAAACTAGACACCACGGCGGGCGCGCTCAACCAGCTCCACGAACACCTGCAGGGCGACCCGGAAGGTCAAAGGTTTGTGCTCAACACATTTCGGGAACTGCAGGATCTGGAGCGCAGCATGACTGCAGGAGAACCGGTTGAGCCAGAGCCACCTCATGGCTTGCTGATCAATCGAAATCCGAATGAACGTGAATTACTGGCAAGTTGCCTCAGATTTGGCGGTTTTGAAGTGGCTGCGGCGGCAAGCACGGGAGATGCCTTTGACTACCTATCCCTGCACGCCTGCCCCGATTTCGCCTTGATTGACACCGAGGACGCAACCAGCGACTTTATTCAAGAACTTCGATCGAACCGAGCTTTCGAGCAGATGAAGTTGTTCGGCATCGGCGAGCCACGCGACGCTTGTGCGGCCGGCTCTTTTCCCAGGCCAATCAATGCCGAGATTCTTGTCGGCGAATTGACTCGAGAATACGCTGGTCGAATTGCTATCTAACTCAAACACTCGCTCGACTTCTGTTGCCCAACGACAAAAGCGATTAGAATCTTCGGCACGCTAATCGCAACTCATACCAACGTGTAACTCATACCAAAGCACGACGAAGATGTCCGAACACCAAGACCTGCAAGAGCGGGTGACAAAACTGGAGGAACTTAACTCGCACCAGGAGTTGCTGCTCCAACAATTACATCAGGTTGTTTTGGAGCTTAGAACCGAGCATGAACAGTTGCGAACGCAAACCAAGCTTCGGATCGAGCAACTCGTGTCGCAGGCAGAAAGCAGATCTTCGGAACTTGATCCCGACGAGAAACCGCCCCACTATTAACGACAACCAAGGCTAAGTGATTCACGCACCCTGCCCCCCAAATCGATCAACTTCGTTCCGCCACCGGCAGGAACTGAGGGGCCGTGACGCCCATTGATACATAGACACTCATGAGCCCGTCGACAGACACGTCAGCGGAGATCACTTTCTCGGCTGGGACAAATACCAGGCCGCCACCAATCGGCACTGGGGCGGTGGGAATGATCACGGCGTGATATTCCTGGCCGCCAATGTTAAAGCGTTCCGGCGAGGTCAGCAGAGCCAACATGGCCGTTGGATTTTTGTCTCCAAACAGACAGAAGACCGACCTCATCCCCTGGAGATCGGCTTCATCCTTCTTATCAAGCATACCGATCAATTGCTTCGATGTGCCGTAGATACTGCTCACGATAGGAACACGCGTGAGCAGCGCATCGACGATACTTTGCAGCATTCGCTTCGCGCCAAGTTCAACGAACAGCCCAAGTGCAAAGACGATCGACAGGACCAATACCCACCCAACCACGTAAGCGAGCGTGTCGTTATTCACCACCTGGAGCCCAAACGACTGCAGGCCATTACCAACGAGCGAACCAGGACCGACAAAGCGAGCAATGTAGTCCGTCACCCACGCCACCACGGCAAACGTGATGACGACAGGCAAAACCGCTAGCACACCAGCGACAAAGTAGCCAAGGAAACGACTGAGCAAACTTCGTTGGTGAAGAGCCATGAACACTCCTACAAAATATCAATCGAGGTCGGAGTCACAACAGAAACAATTTGCCTGAGCGAGGCTATCAAGAGCAAGCCAAACCGGCAAAGGTGTTTCAACGCAGAAATTAGCAGCGGTTAGGCAAACACAGGTCGGCAAACACAGGTCGGCGAAACCGCCCCGATTGAGCTGGACCGGCGATCCGACCTACAGCGAGCCCCGATCACCGGGATCGTTGAAGGATTGCACCTCGCCACCGATCCCCCCTTTGAGTTGATCGGTCAGACGGGCTGTCGACTCTTCGAAAAATCAGTCGCAAAAATGCCCGAAAGACGATTCCTGATTAAACTTACCTACGAAATCAGATCGACTTGATGCGTTTTTCGCACAACGCCAAGGATCAGACGGATTCGAACATCCCAGCTTCGAACATCCCAGCTTCGAGCTGGGAAGCGGTGTGCTCTCGATATTCGGCGGGTCGCCCACTATCGCTGCATTTTGGATATCCGACGACTTAATGCACGGGACCGACTCCTCTCCATTATTTTGCATTCACGTCATGGAATAAGATCGCCGCTTACCGTTCCGACGCAGCCCGTCTCCGAACCCGCATCGGTGATCACTTGGGCTCTGCGAGGTATCGTCGGACGTATCGGTACGTGGTGGAATCGTCGCCGCAACGTGGGTTAGTGAAGCGGCCTGGCGATGCTCAGCGAGGCCGCAATGGTGCGGCCGGCGATTGCGTTTGCATCGCCATTCTTCTGGCGTCTCTTCAGTCTTGGGCGACATCGCTGCAACGTGATCGCGTTCTATCTTTAATTCGAGGACGCGATCGATCTTCGCCGGCCGGCGTCGCCGCTGAATTAGCCGTGCGATGCTATGCACAAGTTGCACAGGCGCCCGGTTCAATTCCATTCGCCAGTAAATGACGTGATTGTGTCAGTCACCGATGCGGTGCCACACATCGCGCACCGGGTCGAGTGCCTTGCCATCGATTTCCACGGTTCCCGACATGCGATGTGTTTTTCCGTCGTCCGAAACATGGCGCGTGATCGAGGAAGTGATCGGCTTTCCATCGGCGATACTTCCGGTCTCGTCATGGTGCCACTGACCGTCCTTCTTGTAGGTGGTTATGTTCCAGACCGTGCCGCCGGATGAAACCCATTGCCCCTGGATCTGCCGTTTGCCGGCATCGTAAAAGAACACGGCGGTGCCCGAGCCAGGCCCGCCGTTAAATCGGCCGCGTATAACGTGACCGTTGTCACTGAGTGTGAACTCTGAATAGGCTGTGACTTTGTCTCCTTTTTTGCCGAAACGAGGCCAGTCGGTAATCCAGATCACGTCTCCGATCCAGCGCCCCTACATCGACTTGCAAAATTCCTGGAAGTCAGCTTGAGTCGATTGAATCTTGCCTGCAGGTTCGGCGGCGTTCGCGGTCTGAGTCGATTGACTTGAGTTAAACCATGTGACTCCGCTCAAACAACATGTTGTCAACGCAGCAACCAATATCCACTTTTTCATTTCCGGGATCCTTTTGAGAAAACGAGGCTAAGGGGACGATCGGGGAAACGAGTCGGGCTCGATTAACCACGGTCATCTTATTTGCGTGCTAAGAAGTTCCGTCAAGATCGTGGTGATGTCCATCTTGACATTAATCAACACGACGCTCCCCGTGCAAAACTCTCTTCATGACCTCTTTTCCGTTTCGATTTGTCCAGAGTCATTGATCGACAGAAAGTTCGCGATTCCGCGTTTATTCCGCTCGCGGTTATACGAAAGCGACGGTTACCCAACAACCGTCGGCTCGATTAACGGAATCTGTGATGCTCGAGAGATCGCGACGTTTTCCGCTTCATCATGAGTGGGACATGCGTTCGGTGCAGAAGGTCTGAGTTGACGCTTTACTGAGGCTGAATCACTGTTGTGCCCGAATGCAGCCCAAGTGCTATCCTGCGAATCGTCAATAATGCGAGTCCGTTCCTTGCCCCGAACGGCATGTGGTTTCGGCGATTTTCGATTATCTACTTCTTCACTCTACTTTCGTTTCGCGTTGCTCATCTCGGTGGACGTGCCTGCATTATTCAAAGCGTATTCGGTGACTGACAGATCGGACCTCTTGAGCTCATGCATGATTTCCAGACCTTGATGACTTATGCTCGACCTCTTCCTACCCACACTGCGGGTTAAACTAAATTTGATTATTGAGTTAGGCGTCGATGAAAGACTGAAAGTAGGATTGGTTGGCAATCTCGCGGTAAAGAGTCGCAACTGAAGTTTTGAAACGATCGTTGTAAGTCGTGATCATTTCGTCTTCATCCTCAGAAATCTACTGACAAGAATGGATGAGTCGCAAACCGCGAGACAACGAAATGTGTTCATCCTGGCCAGCCCCGAACTAATCGCTGACGGATGCGATCAAGCCGTCGCGGCCACGAGTGAGTGCCTAACCGCATCGTCAACAGTCCTCCCCAGAAAAACTTTTCCTGGGTCCCAGATCATTTTTCTATTCTGGAAAATTGAAGTTGGATGGTTTCCTCGATCAGATCCCAGTGCTCGATACAGAAATTCGGCGTACCATCGCTAACATCATCAAGCGCGTAAACGGTGCCCCTCAGGCCGTCACCAACATACACACCCCTTCGCTGACCCTCATTTGCAACACCTTCGTCCGTCACCGCCCGACCGGTGCCAACAAAGGAACCCATGTGCTCCTGTCTGGAATTGGCAGTGAATTCGTACGTCAACCAGACTTTGCCGTAGCGACCGACGCTGCCGGTTGCATTGACCAGAGTCCCCTCTTTGGTTTGGGTAATCGAGCTGATCTTCAACTCAAAGGAAAAGATTTGATCTTCCAGTTTCAACTGTTCTGCCAGTGACATTTCACTCTCCTTTTACCGGGAATAACAACTATCCGGTGATACAAACTAACACAATTAAAGCGGGATGCAGCGATGAATTGCTCAATCGAATATTACAGTTGCGAACTCGAAGGCAGACTATTTATAAGCCTGGCAGTTGTGCCATGGGTTTAATTCCTCCTATGAACACGCAAGACCATATTGACGCCCGCAGAACAACGAGCATTTGACCTTGGATTTGAAGTAGCGTTCCAATTGTTGATTGGGCCGTTACTAGATGATCTTGCAAAACAACACCTTCCTGTTCTCGTGGAGATAGCAGCCCCCTGGAAAGCTTTCTGCCTTCCTCGAATTCCGCAATGAAACCTGAACGATCGAGCCTACGATGCCCCATCATACGTGCTCGGATCGCTAGAAGGCAGACCACCCGAGTCCTCCGAGACTTGTGTGCAAGGCTCAAATCGACGTTCTCAGGAGATGCGGCCCAAAAGGCCATTTCAGGTACACATTTCAGAGGGTGTACCTGAATCCCCTAACAGACGATTAGCTGGACAAGATTCCGCCAAGATGATGCACTAAGATGCGTTGGAGGCACACTTCGCCCTCACCCGCCTTCTTCGCCAACACAAACCGATTCCACCTAGCACGGCCCAAACGGCTAGCGAGCCGGGCTCTGGCACACTGGCGGGAGAGGAAAGACTTGCGACGCGAAAACCGTCGCTGCCGTACTCGCTTCCCGGGTGGGCGCTGCTCCGGTCCGACGACGACAAGAAGGTGTAGTCGGTATACCAGCTGCCGCCGCGGAACCCGCGATCCCCCTCTGGTATGATTGCTTCGTTCCACTCCCAGACGTTGCCCGACTGGTCATACGTTCCGTACGGACTCAGCGCACTGGTATACGCACCGACTGCGGTCGTGTTCCCGATGAGGTTATTGTAGTTAGCTGAGTTGGTTCCGCCCTCCGGTGCCTCTGCAATAGGCGCTACGTCGCTGCGGGTCGCAAAGTCAAAGTAGCCGCCTGCATTAGAATTTAACGTGGGGTCGTAGTACGCCGCCTTGTACCACTCATCTTCACTGGGAAGAAACCACGTCGCACCGGCGTTACGAGTGATGCTGTTGTTCGTAATCCCCTCGTCCGTGATCGTGTAAGCACCGTTTTCCGTGTCACCGTTTCCCATCCCATTGTGAAGCCAGTTCGTGTAACGCAACGCGTCATAGAAATCAACGTAGCCCACCGGGTTCTCGCCGCGGCCTGAATTGACCGAATAGATAAAGTTACCGGGCGATCCGTTTTGGCTGATGCCAACACTAGAATCCGACATAGATGACTTGTAAAGGCTGTAGGTATCGGTGCCGGCCACAGCATTCAGAAACGCCGCGTACTCGCTGTTTGTGACCTCGGTGGCACTGATCCGGTATTCATAACCGACTGCACCATAACCGGTGTCATCGGCGGCGTTATTGATATTGCCTACCGTCACCATCACGCTCGCATCGGTTTGCTGACTGATGAGAAGCGTGAAGAAGCCGACAGAGGCCAAAAGGACAAATCGAGAAAACAGCATCGGAAAGCCTTTCATCGACGAGCAAACAAACGCCATTTGGCAGCATGAGTGGAATGCGGATTTTAGGTGATGAACGCAGCGGGAACAATCATCAAAAGTCTGATTAAACCCGCTCTCGTGGAAGGGTGCGTCAATCGCCGCCAAGAATAGCTGCCTTTCTACTCCCAGGGCGAAAAAAAATTCCTGGTCGGCCGCCCCTGAAAACAAAACGAAAAGCCGCGGCGACTTCTTCGTCGATGGCGAATCGCTACCCTGGTCCCGATGGCGTTCAGCTTGTTCAAGTCAACATCTCACTCCACCTGCTTCGCTGCACACTCCAATCCATCACCCGAACGATCCGCCGCACCTCGATCTCCGTGATTGGGTCCGACCCCAACTCGACGCGAGGCAAGAACAGAATCGCCTCCTGAATGTTGGGAGCCAAATTGACCAGCCAGCCGATACACCCCGTCGACGCCACCATCTCGATGGTTCAGGAATGCACTCGAGTTGAAAGAAGCCCGCCAGCCCTAGCCTGGAAGCCTAGGGCCAGCGGCAGCAGTCGCTCGAATTGAAGCAGCGGAAGAAGTAAGCTCGAGCGTAATGCCGGTGGTGGTTTAATTGACTAGTGCCAAGAATCGATTACGGATGTCGTGGTTTTGGATAAGCCGACGTAGCTCTACTACTTCGCCGTTGGCAGCTTTGACTTTCTCGGTCTGCCGTGCTGCATATAATGTCGCAGCCTCGTTGCCGGCAAAGCCTGCTTTCTTCAGGCTGTCAACTGCCTTGTTTGTAATCTTATCGAGGTCCGAGGTCAGCTTATCTAGCTCATTACGCAATGCAGCCGTATTTCGGTCTATGATGCCGACAACAACTGCCAGAGCCGCGTCTGTGGCACGAGCTATGTGCAAGTTCGCGTCGTAAATGGCATCCTCGTGTGATCGTATCTTACGCGCAAGTCCTTCGTCGTCGCTAAAGTCGAGATGGGCACCCCGATTGGGTTGACCACCTAGCAGATGTCTTGGATCGACGGGTCCCATCTGACCGCGTACGCAATCGGCCAGTTCGTGTGGGCATTTGCGGCGACAAGCTGGGCACGCGTCGAGTAGTTCTGGCGGCGACGCTGGCAATGCTAAAGGGGGCAATGCTAAAGGGAAAGCCTACGAGGAAGAAGGCTAAGAATCAAAGAACACGCCGTGCAGGTCAACTAACTCCTCTGCAGTCTCCATGCTGTTGTAACCGTAGTTCCGCCCGGACTTCCACGCGAAAGGGTCCCGCGTTCTCAAGCCGTTGATGGTACAGACTTACGCTCCGGTAGACTGCCTGAGACTCGCCTCATGCCAAAAATACGCCCTGCTGCACGGTCGACTCTCGGAGGATGATCGAACCCTCTTTGCTAAGGCGGTGTTTCAAAGAGTGGAGGAACTTCAGGACGTCAGCGTTCTTCAGCTACCTACACAGGCCGCCCAGGAAGATCATGTCAAATGGTCCTTCCGGAAGTCTTTTCCCACCGTCGCCTTCGAATATCTCAACATTGCGCAGGCAAGCCACTCTTTCCCTCGTAGCCTTCACCATCAAGGGACTACGGTCGATCCCAATGGCAGCCTTTTAGCGATTAGCGAAGCTCTCGGTCCAGGCCCCCAACCCACAGCTAACGTCAAGCACTCGCTCTGAGGCACTCACTGCGTCAAGCCAATCACTAACAGCGCGTCTCTTCTTTGCGTAGTCGATATCGGGCCGCACTGGCTGGCAGATTGTGCCCATGGGACATCATGCTGACAGTGTCTGCCGTGCCTCCCACCGCACCACCATTGAAATAGCGATTGACAGTTTCAGCATCGATCTGTTGTCCGGTGGAGGTGTGGTAATTCGTCGGCATTACCTTTGAAAAAGCCTGACTTTACGGTGGACTTCTTGTTGGGTAAATGGTCTGCGAAGGGGTGCATCCGCGGCCACATGCCCCAGCCTGCAAGCGTTTTTTCGAATATGATAGCCTGATGAGTCGTCGCCAAGGATTCCGTCGCGACGGTCCTTGCTGACGTCCGCAACGAATCGCGACTCAACCAAGCAGACCACCTTAGACAACACAACGCAGCAAATACCGTCTTTGACCAACTGAGCCGTCCTCCCACGTCCGGAAGGTGGCCCTTTTTCGTTCAGCGTAGAAGCAACTCGCACGAATCGAGCTCATCGCCCTCCGCCGGTTGATTATAGTCAATCCACCCGTTACCATGGCTTTCTTGAAGTAGAACAGCCTGAACACGGTGTTCGGGCAACGCGACAGGACACTTTTTGCGAAGTTGGACAAATGGCAGAAGGCACTATCAAGCGACTCACGGACAAGGGCTTTGGTTTTATTGACGTGGGGAGCGAAAAAGACCTATTCTTTCACTCGTCAAGTCTCGAAGGGGTGAGCTACGACGAGCTCCGAGAAGGACAACGAGTGTCATTTACCGAAGGACGTGGACCTAAAGGCCCATGTGCCGAGAACGTCACGCTGGCCTAACGGAGCGTCGTACAACTCTTGACGTGCGATACAACGCAACCAAAGACAGTTGATCGAAATCGATGCGCGGTGCCGGGAAACCAATCAATGGCGTTTCTTGGCATGCCTAGGCGGCACCGACAAAGGAAAAGATGATTCTCGTTTTTTCGCCTCTTGCGGAAAATCATCACTACTTTGATCAGGGGTTCATTCGATTAGAATTCCAATCGGAGAACTTTGATGCCGAATTCCGGGATCACTTCGGTCCACCGAGACGATTCGGTACGCATCGGTGAGACACCTGTAGGCAAGGGCGTTTTTTCGGAACGAACTTATCCGGCTAACGCGGTCATCGGTGAGATCACCGGCGACGTCGTCACCAATGGTTGGAGCGGGTCCAGGTATTCGTTTGAAATTGACGATCGAACTCAGTTGGATCCGCATGCGCCGTTCCGATATTTGAACCATAGTTGCGAACCTAATTGTGAGTTCGACTGGTTCGACGATGACGGGATGAATGGAGACGTGGCCCCGGTGTACTTGATCGCGCTACGCGACATCAGGCCCGCCGAAGAGTTGACAATCGACTACAACTGGCCCGCAATCGCTGCCATTCCCTGCCATTGTGCCGCCGCGTCGTGTCGTGGCTGGATTGTCAGTCTCGACGAGTTGGATTTGCTCGATAGGACGCGCGAAGACCATCGATCAAATGACCGATGATGACGGGTCGCATCCGACGCGAGAGTGGGTCGCTAGCAGGATTACTCGGGTGCATCTTGACACCTCGGTCAGCGGTACAGTCTTGCCCGACGACGTTGTTCATTTTCTTCCGGAAGCTGATGTAAGAGTCAGCCAATTTGTCAGGAATAGTCCCATCCGCGCCACGGGCTTCGTCCCTAGCACGTCCCTCTGCGGTGCGGTTCTGCAATTTGATAACGTGGCGGTGTACAGTCCGCTGGAGGAAACGGACGTTGGCAAAGCTGCTACGGTGGTCTCGACCGACGTCAGTTTCGCCATCCGCGAATTGCATTCGGTGTCCGCGATCGACTGCAGCAACCGGATGAGAGCCGCGTCGCACCGTGTGGTCAGAACGGCGGCGGCAAGCAGGTGCGAGCGACGAGGGCCTGATTTTGCCTTTCACGAGGTGCGATTTGGGTCGATGATCCCCCGAGACGCCCCAGCTTTGGTCAAGATTTAGGTTTTTCCTCGGAAATTGATAGTGAGTTCATTTCCTGTCCCCGCCACTTTTTTCGCTTGGCAACTTTTGCCAACGGAAACCGAAATTCAAACCAGCCCCTGTCCCGCAGGGGCTGGTTTCGTTTCTGGCCAACCGCGGCAATTCACCCTCTGAGGCGGCTGTCTCCGATGTCCGCCGTTATCTGCTAACGTGCAGGCAGAAACGGAGACGGAAGCCGATTTCCCCGAAAGCTAGGCAGCACAGCTAAACTGCTTGAGCCCGTCCCGGTAGCAATATCTCCGCTCACGTTTTTGACGTCAGGTACCAACCGCGATTGACGCGCCAGCGTTTCGTTGGCGTCCATTCCGAAGCCATGATGCGCAGCGTTATCACCACAGAGGCAACAGCTGTACCAAACGAAGCCAATCCAGCAATAACGCAAGGGTAGCGCGCAAAGGTTCAACAAGAATAGCCTCTAACCAGCCGACCTAGACTGCGGCAAGTATGGTTCCCGTTTATCCCGTAAAACCTGAGCCCTTTGATTTTTTCATGGCACGTTGGATACGCACCCGCTGGCTGACCCTACTTCCGCGAAAACTTAAACGAGGCCGTTGTGCAAGCGTTCCCGCTTGAGCGGATTTTATTTCTGGGGCCCCTCGATTGTATTTCGGTGGTTTCTTCGCGCTCCGCCCCACTGGCCTCCGACATCTCCAGTCGCGGGCTTCGCCTCGCTCCTTCCGTGCCGGCTAATAATAGGCTCCGCCTACTCGCCCGACGGACCCAGGGCAACGCGGAAGCCGCCGTTGATGCCGTTGATGCCGTAGTTGCGCGACGGGTGGCCCCCGTTGCGGTACGTCGACCGACAAAACCCGAAGGGAAAGTTCCAACAGCCGCCACGAAACACGCGATACTTGCCCGATGAAACCCCTTGAGGATCCGTCACTGCACCACGCGGATAATTGCCATACCAATCCTGGCACCACTCCCAAACATTGCCGTGCATGTCATAAAAACCCCACGGGTTTGGTGACTTCTGACCCACAGGATGAGTTTTATTGTCGGAGTTGCTGAGGTACCAAGCAAAATCGTTGAGCTGTTTTCCAAACGCCTGGAAATTTTTGGCCGTGTTCCAATTTTTTGTTTCCCCACCACGGCACGCGTACTCCCATTCCGCCTCCGTGGGCAATCGATATACCCGACCGGCAGCCTTTTCAGCTGGCAAAGCAGACAACTTACGGCAAAACTCCACTACTTCGTCCCAACTCACAGAATCAACCGGATTGGTAACTCCTTTGAACTTGCTAGGATTCTTGCCCATCACCTGCTGATATTCTGCTTGCGTGACCTCATACACACCAAGGTAAAAAGGTCGACTCAGTGTAACCTGGTGCGGTGGTTGTTCATCTGGGAATAACACATTCGGCGACCCCATCGTGAACTCACCCGCAGGCAAAAGCTTCAGTTTCATCCCGATCGAGTTAACAACTGCATCTTTATCCAATAGGGCTCGAGCCTGCTTGGCCGCTGCGGCTCGATCAGAATCAGCCTGCGCAGCTGCTTTGACCGCCGGATTGGGGTTGGGCGAGATCTGTTGGCCAGGGAGAACGGCAGAAGCGATCAACAGCCCGACGATGGCTAGAGCAGGCAGACATTTCATTACCGTATCTCCATGGATGCGATTTTGTTTCCACCTATTTTAGACCCCGAGAAGATCGATCCGCAATCTGCTTTTCCGCAATTCGTTCTCATCATCCAAGGGCCAAACGGGGACGGGAGCCGATTTTGCCGCAAGCCAGGCAGGTCAGCTAAACCGCCTCATCCAATCCCGGTAGCAACATCGCCGAACACGTTATCGAGGTCAGGTACCAACCGCGCT